>CAYZQQ010000094.1:0-10595 GCA_964480075.1 uncultured Anaerolineaceae bacterium | reverse complement strand
AAAACTAACCAGTGGAGCCACGCCACTCAGGTAATGTCCATACACTTGTACCGGACCAAATCCTTGGGCAAGAAGTTTAATCCCAACCATAATTTGCAATATCAGCGCAAGTTGTGTGCCGATAAAAATACGGAACGCCCATGAATTAAGCGGCTGCTTTTTCCAGCCAAGCCATGCCGCAACGACGAAGGATGCCAGACTGGCAACCAAAGCAATGGTGCCGGTTTCCATATGGACGGAAGGTGTTATGGCTATAGTGTTGATGTCAACTGATTGTCCGAACATTGCCAACAGCAAACCGGAAACAAATGGAATTAACCAGATTATCCATACTAGAATACTAAATTTATGAAATTTGGCAACGGCTTCTTTATTGTGTTGCAGCAACACAATAGTTGCCCAAACCGCGTGAATCAACATTAGCAATATGGCGGCTATTCCAGTGATGCTGTGCAGGTTCACTGAAAAGCTACCGGCTATTTTGCCCATTAGGGTTGTGCCGGCTGTGTCAGCCGCAAAACCCATCCAAAAGAAAATGAGATGCCACCGCTTCAGTTGCCCGGCAAATTTTTCACTCCAAACTCCAATACTGTAAAACGAGAGCGCTGATACCATTAATATAATGGCTAAAATTAATGTGGTTGTCATTTTTGTTCTCCTTAAATTATGCGTTAATTTTGTGAGTTATGATGATTCAGTCGAAGGACGACTGCGTCCATCCATGCCAATTCAGAGGTCAGATGATGCACCAGATGGTCAAACACCAATTGCAAACTGCCCTGATGCGCGGAAATTTTTTCAGCGGCGGTCAATTCTTGCATTAATGCGTCTCGTCGTTTGTTTAATAGCTGTAGCGCTTCTGCCGGTTCCAAGATGTCTAAAAATACTAACCCAATATCGTCCGAGAAAAACACGTTGCTATAACGTGACAAATTCTCGCGCAATAACCGTTGAAATTCGGTTTCGCCGGTTGGGGTGAGCTGGTACACCTGACGCGGCGGACGATTTCCTTCCTGTTTTATTTCCTGCGAGATTAATCCCGCCTCTTCCATTTTTTTGAGCAAATAGTATGCCGTCGATTTTTTCATATCCGTGCAGGAAGCTAAATTTTTGTCGATAAAATCATGAAGTTCGTACCCATGCATCTGCTGCTGCCGCAATATGCCCAGAAGTAATAATTTACGGTTCATCGTCCCTCCAATTCTGAATAGATGTTATTTAACTATTCAATATTACAGTAGTCAGTTTTGACTATATCCATTTTTCAGTAATTGTCAAATTACGCTATCAAAAATATGCAATGCCCGCAAGATTATTATGGATGCGCTTTGGGGATAGATGCGCAAGTGTGGTAAAATATTCATCGAGGGTAGTTGCAACGTTACGATTGCCCATCACATATGACAAACACAGATTGAAAAATAAGATGGGTTATGGCTCACGATATCGCACAGCTATTTGAAACAGAGCGGTTATTAATGTCGTTTGCCCGCCGCAATGCTACACCAACCTTACATTCAAAATATTGAACCTGAAATCCGATTTTGAGGAGACACTATGAAACTCATTACCTTTTCAACCGGAAATGACCCCCGCACGGGCGTCATTTCTGCGGACGGTGCACAGATTGTGAACCTGCACGCCGCCGACGCCACCCTGCCCGCCGATATGCTTTCTTTTTTGCAGATGGGCGACTCGGCGATGGATACGGCGCGGAAATTGGCGGAACATCCGCCCGCCGGGGCGACCATCCCCTTTGATGAAAGCCTGCTGCGCGCGCCGATTGACAATCCGCAAAAAATCATCGCCATCGGGCGCAATTATGCCGCCCATGCGGTGGAACAGGGCATTAAACCGCCCGACCATCCGGTGATGTTCGCCAAATATCCCACCGCCATCATCGGACCAAATGATATCATCGAATGGTCTGCCGCATTGACCCAACAGGTGGACGCAGAAGCTGAACTGGCGTTCGTCATCGGCAAAACGGCGCGAAATGTGCCGCGCGAAGCGGCGCTGGATTATGTGGCGGGCTACACCATCTGCAATGATATGAGCGCGCGCGACCTGCAATTTTCCGACAACCAATATACGCACGGAAAGTCACTGGACACGTTTTGCCCGCTGGGTCCGTGGATTGTCACGCGTGATGAAATCGCTGACCCGCAAAATCTGACCGTGCGCGGGCTGTGGAATGGCACAGTGATGCAGGCAGCCAACACCGGCGAGATGAGTTTCGGCGTGGCATTTTTGGTAGAATTCATCAGCCGGGCGTTCACCCTGCTGCCCGGCGACATCGTCAGCACCGGCACCCCCGAAGGCGTCGGCGTGTTCCGCGACCCACCCGTGTTTTTGAAAGACGGCGACACGGTGACCATCGAAGTGGAAGGCGTGGGCAGACTGGTCAATGTGTGCCGAGTTTATTAGATATTGGAGATTCTTACCCTCTCCCGTCACCTGCGTTGACTCCCTCCCCCTAGCAGGGGGAGGGTTGGGGCGGGGTAGAAATTCACACACCGGCTAATTACTGAAAGCTAAAGTCTGTTTATGCACTTACTTATCACCCACGAACGCGCCGACTTTGATGCGGTGGCATCGCTGTTGGGTGCGGCAAAATTATATCCCGAAGCCATTCCGCTCGTTCCCCGCGATGTGAATCAGAATGTGCGCGACTTTCTGACGCTGTATTGGGACGAATTTAATTTTGTGGAATTTCGACACAAACCACCGGGGCATATCTCGCAAATAACCGTGGTCGATTCGCAGTATATTCCCCAAATTCGCGGGCGAAACACCGCTACCCGATTGCGGGTTATTGACCATCACGCCCTCGGTGATAATTTGCCGCCGGATGCGGAAACGACACTTGTTTCTACCGGTGCAACCGTCACATTTTTGGCGGGAGAAATCGCCCGTGCCAATCTAAAAATCACCCCGATTGAAGCTACACTGATGTTGCTGGGCATTTATGAAGATACCGGCTCGCTGACATACAAAAATACCACCCCCACCGATGCCCGTACTGCTGCATGGTTGCTGGAACGGAGCGCACAACTTGACATACTGCGCGATTTCTTGCATCATCCGCTAACGTCCGCACAAACAAATTTATATAACATTATCATCAAAAATATGGAAACCCACATCATCAACGGCAGGCAGGTGATGGTCAGTGCGGTGCAATCAGATGAGCACGTCACCGAAATTAGCTCGTTAGCGCATCAATTGCGCGATTTGTACAATCCGGAAAGCCTGTTTCTGCTGGTGGGATTCGATGACGGGCAAAACAAGTATGTCCAGCTCATTGCCCGTTCTACTACCGATGCTATCAACGTCAGTGATATTGCCGAAACTTTTGGCGGCGGGGGGCATCCTCGCGCGGCGGCTGCCCATATCAGCGGTGCATATTTGGCAGCCATCCACTCTCAATTGCTGGAAAGGCTGAAAACACATGTGCAGCCCGCCGCTACCGTGCGCCAAATTATGTCTTTTCGCGTGCGAACCCTGTCCCCCCAACAAACTATCGCCGAAGCCGCCGAAACGATGGCACGCTACGGTTTTGAGGGCTTCCCGGTAGCAGATGGCGATACCATTATCGGCATTTTGACTCGCCGCGAAGTAGACCGCGCCATGCACCACCGGCTCGGAAAAGCGTCGGTGGCACAATATATGCACACCGGCGAAATTTGTGTTTCGCCGGACGATACGGTGGAATATCTGCAAAATTTAATGCTCCGCGAGCAAATCGGTCAGATACCGGTGGTGGAAACCGGCAAGCTCATCGGGGTGGTCACCCGCACTGACCTCATCAACTTGTTCAGCAAAGATACCGCCGCCGCTCCCACCCACCTCAACTTGGCAAATCGATTGGGGCAAGCATTGCCGTCCGCGCTGTTAAGTCTATTGAAAGATGCCGGGCGGGAAGCCGCAAAATTAGATGCATCGCTGTATGTGGTGGGCGGGTTTGTGCGCGACCTGTTGTTAAACCGTCCGCGCGGCGATATTGATTTGGTGGTAGAGGGAGATGCCATTAGGCTGGCACACGCCATGCAGCAACAATTTGGGGGACGGGTGCGCAGTCACCAACGCTTCGGTACAGCAAATTGGATAACAGAGGAAAGTGTACCCGACATTGAGCGGCTCGATTTTGTCACGGCGCGCACCGAATTTTATCAACATCCCACCGCACTGCCGGAAGTGGAGCAATCATCCATTAAACAAGATTTGCACCGCCGCGATTTCACTATCAACACGCTGGCGATTCGGCTTGACCCCGGCGGCTTCGGCGATTTGCTGGATTTTTACGGCGGCTATCAAGATTTGCAGCGCGAGCATATTCGCGTGCTGCACAGCCTCAGTTTTGTGGAAGACCCCACGCGCATTTTGCGCGCCATTCGGCTGGAACAACGGCTCGATTTTCATTTGGGAAAACGAACGCTGGAACACCTGCTGGATGCCCGCGATTTGCTGGCGCGGGTTAGCGCAGACCGCATTTTCACCGAGTTGGAATATATTTCCCAAGAGGCGGAACCGGAGAAGCCCATTTTAAGGCTGAATGAACTTGGCGTGCTGGATGCGATTCATCCCGCATTAAAACCGGAAACGCTGTTTCCGGCGCTGTGCCGCCGATTGCGAAATGAGCGCAACGACTCGCCGTGGGCAGATGTCACGCCCGAAACCATACATTATTTGGGGTTGCTCACCTTTCCCCATTCGGCAACTCAGGTGGAGGGGCTGATGGCACAATTGCACATTCGCACGGCGCTGCAAAAACCGTTGCGGCAAATTCAATCCATCAAGAAACAATTGCCGCAACTGGAAGCTGCCCAAAAGCCGAGCGAGGTTTTCGCTTTGCTGAATTTTTATCAGGATGACGCGATATTTGTCTGTTGGCTGGCAGAAGATAATCCCGTCGGCAGAAAATGGCTGGCAACATTCAGCGAGAGTTTGCGGACGGTAAAACCCACGTTGAACGGTGAAGCGCTGATGCGCGAATTTGGGCTGAAACCGTCGCCGCTGGTGGGGGACATACTGAATATTCTGCGTGATGCGCGGCTGGACGGCGACATTTCATCGGCGGCGGAAGAACGCTCGCTTGCCGCAAAGCTGGCGGCAACCGGCTAGCGTTATCCCCCCGTGCGGTGCAGGACAAACCGTTTCTGCTCAACCTCCACCCGCACCGTTTGCCCGTAATCCACTTCTCCGCGCAAAATCATCCCCCCCAGCGGATTTTCTATCTGCGATATAAAGGTTTGGCGCAGTTTAGAGCTGGCAGCGCCATCAGCCGCCAATTGCGCCAGCGTGTTCTGTACGGTAGCAGAAACCTCCAATGTAATACCAAAACGCTGCAAATGCCCTCGCAAGATTTGCAACAGATGGTCAACCAGTGGCGTTCCCCGCGACGTTTTCGCCTCATCGGAAATCATTGTCGGTTGGCGGGGTGGGTTTGGCGCAGGACGGAGTGATGATGAAGCGTGAATACGCCCGCTGTTAAATGCCGTCCGTTCGGGAATATTGGCAATAGGAATAGTGGTTTTGATGCGGTGCGGGGTAAAAAGCCGCGCCAGCGTTTCGCTGCGGCGAATGTATCGCTGGTATTCAGAGGGGTCGGTTGCCCCAACACATTGCACAGCGCCTCCCGCCAGCACTTTTACCAATGTGGCAATGACATCATCCATATCCACATGGATGGTACCGGACCCAATAATGGTTTCAATACGGTCAATAAATAATAGCACGCCCGGTTGACCGGAAACTTCATCCAGTAGTTTTTGAAACCTGTCTGCAAATTCACCCTGATACGTGATATGCGCTGCCAGTTTGGTAACATCAGGCTGGATGATGCGCTGCGATTTCCATTCTGCATAATCCGGGTTATGCAGAAAATGCCATGCTAAATGGTACATCAACTGGCGAGCGATTTCCGGTTGTTTGGACAAAATGAGCGGGTTATTTCTTACATTTCGTCGTAAAATATCAAGTATTGCCAACAGTGTTTTCTCCGGCATAACGCCGGGCGGCGACCCCAGTTGGCGAGCATGGTCGGTAATATCTATGCTAAATTGGCTCAAATAAGTTTCCGGTAGTGATGTCGTTTCCAACGGGGTTGTGGATGGAGAGAGGGTTGGCAATGGGGATGTCGGTTGAATGTGCGCCGCTTCGGCGACCAGCACGGTAGTTTCAGCAGATTGACGCAAGCCGACGGTGTTCACCCCCCGTGTATGGAGCCATTTCACCAGTGGACTGCCTGAATCCGCCAACAGTCCCGCCAGCAGATGAAAGACTGCCAACTGGTTTGCGTTCCGTTTTTTCGCTATTTTTAAAGCGTGCTCAAACACACGGCGGCTGGTATCGGAGCGATGGAGCACAATATCATCTGCGTTTTCAGCGGGGTGAAAGCCGCCGTTGCCCAGTTTTTGTCGCAATTCGTGCCGAAAGGTGGCGGCACCAACATTGTATCGCTGAAAGAGTCCCATCAGCAAATCTATTTCGGCTTCCACCCCCGAAACTTGCGACTCCGGCACGCCCAATCCGCGCAAGCGAGTGACGTTGGAAAATCCTTCGAGCTTGCAGAGTGCCACAAAAAAATGCTCCGGCTCAATAAACTCAAAATGGCTGTCGGCAGTTTCAATGGCGGCAATTTGCCATACTAAACTCATTACCGGCGTGTGTTGCATATTACAGCTTCCTCCACCAATTTTTTATGCGGCTGAGTGTATCTTTGGCAGCTTTGGCATTTTCAGCATCACCAACACTTTCAAATATACGGATCGCTTCTTGGGCATAAAAAATTGCTCGTTCGCGATTATCCTGCCGCGCCAACAACACCGCAAATTGTTCGCTGGTTTCTGCCCACAACGACAGGGCGTTGGTTTCTTTTGCCAGCGATAGCGCCAGCTCGTACCGTTCTCGCGTGCGCCAATAATCTCCGACACTGTAATACACTTGCGCCACACCGCGCGCCAGTGTGCTTGCCTCAATGGGCAAATTGAGCTTCTGTGCCAGCGCCACCCCTTCTTCATAATAGCCAATCGCCGGAGATGATTCGCCGATTTTGTAATGACAGTAGCCCAGTTGCCCCAACAGATGCACCACTTGCCGCTGATTGTCCTGCGCCCGGGCGAGGGTTAAAGCGGTGTGATATGAGCCGATTGCCTGCTCGAAGTTTTGCAATCGCACATATACATCGCCCAATAATGACAACACTTCTTCCTCTGTCACCTGATCGCGTGTCTCTTGAGAAATCGCCAACTGGTTCACCAGATACCACATTGCCCGCGACAGATTGTTCTGCTGCATCTGCAATTGCCCCAGATACCCCATCACCAGCCCTTCGCCGGTGCGGTCGCCAACTTCTCGGGCAATTGACAGCGCTTTTTCCAAATAAGTGGCTGCAGATTCTATCTGTGACCGTTCAGCATAAATGCGCCCCACATTTCCCAAAATGCGCCCTTCGATGAAACGGTCTTCAATCTGGCGGGCAAGCTCCAGCGCATTTTTATATACGGATGACGCATCGTCCAACTGATGCATCGCCAAATGTGCATCGCCAAGATTACCGAGCGCCAAACATTTTCGGAAAGAATCCTTGATGGTTTCTACCAGCGAAACCTGGGTTTGAAATTGCGCCATCGCCTGCCGGTAATTGCGCAATCGCATATAATCCAGCCCCAAGCTGCCAAAGGCATCGCATTCGCCGGGGACATCCCCCATTTTTTTTGCCAGTTCCGCTTGCTGCCGGTGATGTTTCACCGCGCCATCCAAATCGCCCAACGAGCGATAGGCATCTCCCAAATGGCGCAGTCCAACGCTCAACAGCGAAAAATCACGCTCTTTTTGCCCGACCCACACCACCCGTTCAAAATATCCCGCCGCCAAATCGTGGTTTCCAATATCGCGGTACGATAACCCCACCGCGTTATATGACCACCCTGCCACAATGCGCTCGCGCCGGTCATCCGATTCATCGCCGCTGGCGGCAACGGCAGGTGGCGGTTCGCCAATAACGCGGCGATACACCAGCGACACGGCAGTTACCACATCACGCCACGACTGAAAACGGTTTTCGGGCGCAGTCGCCAAACAGCCGCGCACCAGTGTTTGTATTTCCGTTGGAATAATTTTCGGCAGTGGATTGACCCATCCCAATTGGTGCGCCCGTGATAATTCGGCGGTATTTGTGCCGGAAACAGCCAATTGTCCGGTGAGCATTTCGTACAAAATACAGCCAAACGCATAAATATCAGCGCGATGGTCTACCGGTGTTCGCCGTTTCCACTGTTCGGGAGCCATGTACAGCGGCGTGCCCACGCCACCATCACTGGTGCGAATGTGTGTACCCGGTTCGGTGTCGGTATCGTAAATGGTTGCCAGCACAGAAGCCAATCCAAAATCGGTGACACGGGCGATACCATCTCGCCCCACTAGCACATTTTCGGGCTTTAAATCACGGTGAACCAGCCCCGGAATTTGGGTGGTGGCATAATTCATCGCCAATGCAATATGCAGGGCGAAAGTTAATGCCTGCTCCGGCGGCAAATATTTCCGCAGCAGTAACATCGCCCGCAGCGATGCGTCTTCCATATCTTCTGCTATCGCCGCGACCCATTCCAACACCAAATAAACTTCCAGCCCATTACGCAAGCGTTCCACACGGTGCGCGTGAACAATGTTCGGATGTTTGCCCAGCGCCACCCAAATGGTTCCCTCGCGCAAAAAACGGTCGCGGGTTGCACGGTCGGAGAGGAATTTTGGTTTGAACGTTTTCAATGCCACCGGCGACACACTATCTTTATGGTCAATGCACAAATGCACCAACCCCATGCCCCCCTCAAGCGTGCGCACAATTTCGTACCGCCCCCCGATACGACTGCCGGGCTGGTAATGCCCCATCAGTTTTGCTTGCGACGGCGTTACATCTCCGGGCGGGGGCGAGAGCGCCGGCAAGCTGTCTGCGCGGAGGGGAAGTTCCGGCACGGGGGTGGGTGTGCTATTGGATGATTTTCCAAAAAATTTATCAAGCATTGGCATTCAATATAACGGATTGGCGGCACAGGAGGCTCTCTCCGCATCACAATGGTGTGCTATCTGTTCTTCCAGTGAAATTCTATTAAATTGTATCATACTCATGGGAAAAATGACAACCTGCACCCGAATGCGACCGACGCCAGCCTATTTTTGGGTTGCCCACACTTGATTGTAAATATCCAACCACGGGATGATGGCAATATTTTTGAAGCCGAGTTCCGTTAAAATCAACGTCAATTGTGCAGCAGAGAAGGTTTTGCCGGGCATCAACTTTGTTTCCCAGCCGATGCGATTGGTTGCCAGTAATGTGCCGTGCGGTTTCAACACGCGGGTCAACTCCTGCAAACCGGTTGTAGGATTGGGAAAGAATTCCAGCGCCTCCAAACATGTCGCGGCTCCTACCGAATCATCTGCAAACGGCAGCCGCATCGCGCTGGCAACCACCAGCGGCGCATCGGGCAACGATTTTCGCGCTTCCGCCAGCATTCGCGCCGAATGGTCAACCCCAACCACCGTTCCCCGAAATACCGGTTGAGCCGTCATCGCCAGCGGCAGCCGTCCGGTGCCGGTTGCCACATCCAAAACAATGCCGTTATATTCCGCGCCCATCGTGTGCAGTAATGGCAATCCTAAAAAGTGATACTCATCATGCGGGTCAAAATCCTTTACCCGATTATATTTGTGGGCAAATTTATCATACAATAGCGTGACCATCCATTGCCCCAAATATGCACCTTCGGCGATAATAATTTGCCAGTACCACAGCGCGGCGACGATCGCCAGCAACAGTCCGCCTGCCAGCCACCACATCAACCGATGCTCCCCAGCGAAACCGCGGCTATCAGCAACGCCAGCAGCGCCATCGCGTGCAGAGTTGGCGTATCGTCTGCGGAAAAGGGTCGGCGCGCCAGCAAAACAATTGCCACCGCAGCCACTGCGCCCCCCGCCAGCGGCTGCACCACGGCGAACATCACCACGGCTGCCGCAATCTGCCCGAAAATAATCCACCGTTCAGCGTGCACAGGATTTTCGGACAGCCGCAATAACCCAAAATAAATAACGGTTTCGCTGATACCCAGCAATGCCACCGCCAATTGCCGGTCAGGGGCAAAACTCATAGCCACTGCAAATGGCAGTAAAAACATCACCAGCGACAGCCACATATCCCGCCCCGGCGTGGCGGGATTATCCAAACTGAACGCCCATGCGGTTGCCAGCGTCAGCGCCATCAGCGCGGCTGCCGTCCAACCGAGCCACACTGCCACGCCCAGCGCCAGCACCGCCGACACTCCCAGCGGCTGCCAAACGCCCTCGGCATGCGTGCGGAGCTTTTGCCGCCACACACCAAAATGGTGCGCCGTCGAATTTCGGGTGGTATATGGCAATACGGGTTTTACAGTAAATTCTGCGCCGAGTTGCAATGTTTTTCGCAACTTTCGCCCTGCCAGCAAGTGCCATATCGTGCCCAGCAGCGGGTCAACCAGCAGCCACAGCAACGCCAATCGCCACAGCCAACCGGATGCAGGGTCGGCGGGACGGGTCGCCAGCGCGGCGGTAATCACCGCCCA
>CAYZQQ010000093.1:0-10603 GCA_964480075.1 uncultured Anaerolineaceae bacterium | reverse complement strand
CAAACGGACCCACCGGAGTCGCGGTTCTCACTTCAACTGTAATTGCTCCCGGACAACCCGGTTCATTACAATTTGTGAATGATAAAGTATTTGTAGCACATGCATACGGGTTAAACAATTGGAAGCCGGGCATCAAAATATTTGCCGTTCACGACACAGCTTCCCACAACGTCACACCGGATGGCGGTTATGTAGGCGCAGGACCGCAAAAAGTTGCCGCAAACAACAATTTGGGGCGAGTCTATGTCTCCAGTAAGTGGGACAAATTGGCTGTAATTGACGGTACATCTAACCCCGAAACGCGGCTCGGATGGGTGACGCAAAAAGGCTGGGCAGGTTCATACGGCATTGATACCAGCGAGAATACCAACCTCGTTTATATGGCTACCCGCGACTCCGGTGAGTTGGTGGTGTTCGATGGCAATGGCGACCGGCTGTTGCAACCGGGCTACATTCCCACCCATATTAAACCGCCGCAGGCATGCGCGCTGTATGATGTGACGGTCAACGAATCGACGGGGCATGTGTTTGTCACGTGTCCGGCGTTGGGGCGCGTGTTTGTGCTGGATGAAGCTCAGGTGGTGATGCTCCGCACGGCGAATATCGGGCGGCTGGAACAGCGCGAAGGTGGTTGGGCGCGGGTGCTGGATGCCTCTGTTGCGCCGTGGATTGCGAATATCGCTATTCCGGGCGGCGCCGGTTCGGGTGAAGAAGGCATCGCCGTGGATCCCGGCACGGGGTTGGTGTTTATTACCAACACGGCACAAAATCGGGTGTATCTGTTGCAGGATAGTCCTGCCGGCAGTGTGTGGTCGCCAATGGTACTGGTATCCGGTTTCAGTATCCCACAGGGAATTGCTGTCAATCCGACCACCCATCGGGTATATGTCGCCAATGCGGGCACGAACACTCTCCGCGTGCTGGAAGGCACATCGCCGTTCACGGGGGTGATAACAATTTCACTACCGTAGCCAAATAGCACCCTGGCGATACGGCTCTCCATTTTTTGGGGAGGGGGCAAAAAGAAGTAAGCGAGGGGCAGACCTGTGTGTCTGCTCTGTGACTGGGGCGAACAATAGGTTCGCCCCTATATTTTGAAAAGGCACTAAAAATTCTCCAAACACAACCTTAAAAATTATTGACACAATCGACAAAATGTAATATACTGTCGGTATCGTTGCCGATAACGTTACCGGCATTGATACCGAGGATAACAACATGTCCCCCACAGGGTCGAATCCACCCAGAAAAAAACGCGCAGTGACCATCCACGATGTGGCAAATGCTGCCGGCGTTTCTGTTTCCACTGTTTCGCGGGTACTCAATGGCAAAATTGATGTCGCACAAAGTACACAGGCTCATATTTTGGCAGTCATTGATGACCTGGGGTACACCACCAACTTGGCGGCGCGCAGTATGCGCAGTCACAGAAAAAACCTAATTGGACTGGTTTTACCCGATATTGGATTTCCATATTCAATTGACATTATGAAAGGTATCAACCGAGCAATTGCGGGGTCAGAATTTGATTTACTGGTGTACACCACCGGCGATGCGCTAAAAACCGACACAGTTGCACACGAACAACAGTATGTTTCGCTATTGAGCAACTCTATCACCGATGGCGTAATTATTGCCGCTTCTGCCGCTGCTGAATTTAACGTCCATACCCCCATTGTTGCCGTAGACCCGCACGCATTAAACCCAAATTATCCCTGTGTTCAGGGGACAAATTATCAGGGAGCGGTAAAGGCGATGAACTATTTGCTGGCGTTGGGACACCGTCGCATCGGCTTTATTGCCGGGCGGCAAGATAGTCGCAGCGCCCAACGTCGGTTACAGGGGTACCGTGATGCCGTGACACAAGCAGGTATTCAGTTAGATGAAACGTTAATTGCCAACGGCGATTTCACCACCAAAACTGCGCAAGCATGTGCTCGGCAGTTGTTGTCACTCACTTCTCCACCAACAGCGATTTTCGCTGCCAACGATCAATCGGCTATCGGCGTGTATCAAACGGTAGACGAATTGGGTTTGCGGATTCCGGATGATGTGTCGGTAGTCGGGTTCGATAATATTTCTGAAGCCAAATACCTGGGGTTGACGACGGTCGATCAATTTTTGTCTGAAATGGGCTACACGGGGGTAAAGATGCTTATTTCGCTTATTAATGACATCCCTCTTGAAGCTAATGTTCATAAAATGCCTGCGGAGTTGGTAGAACGCACGTCTTGCCGAAAACTGTGATTCCCGCATAACAGCAGAGCAATCTTTTTTTTGAGTATGCCGGTAACGTTACCGGCATACTCAAAATGAAAGGAGGTGGTTGGAGGCACAAACCGCAAAAAAAAGAGCAGGCCTCCCCTTTTGCCCTGACCAGACGAAGGAAGACCTGCGATCAGTGTGGAGAATTGCTCCACACTGTACAGTATAACTGATTCAGGTATACCCAACAAGGAGTGTAGAGAAATGCGTAAATCAATTTGGTTGTTAATTAGTTTGTTGCTTGTTACCAGTGTGCTGGTGTCTGCCTGTGGTTCGACGACGCCCGCTACCGAAGCCCCCGCAGCGGCTCCCACCGAAGCCCCCGCAGCGGCTCCCACCGAAGCCCCCGCAGCGGCTCCGGCAGAAAAAACGGTCCTGAAAGTATGGTCCTTCACCAATGAAATTAACACGATGGCGGTGGCATACGAAGGTAAAAACCCGAATGTCACCATCGAATACACCATGATTCCCATGACCAATGGCGAATATCAAACCAAGCTGAAAGCCGCCATCGGCACCGGCGACGCCCCCGATGTGATTGCGTTGGAAGCCGCGTTTGTCCGCGAACTTGTGGAATCCGACATTCTCGCCGACCTGTCTGACCTGCTGCCTGCTGCAAAAGCCGCCAATACCTACCCCTTCGTCACCGATGTCGGCACGTTTGATGGCGTGACCAAAGCCTACGCCTACCAAGCCACCCCCGGGGCGCTGTTCTATCGCCGCAGCCTCGCCAAAAAATATTTCGGCACGGATGACCCTGTAAAAATGCAGAAAATCTTGTCTGATATGGACAAATACACCGCCGCCGCTGCCGTTGTAAAAGAAAAATCCGGCGGCAATACCTATATGGTTGGCTCCAGTGGCGACTTCCAGAACCTGTTTTTCGCCAACCGCTCCCAGCCGTGGGTAGTGGATGACGCGCTGGTGCTTGACCCGATGGTGCAAAAATATATTGACACCGCCAAGCTTTTCCGAGACAAAGGGTATGAAGCCCAAGCGCAGCAATGGCAAGAAGGCTGGTTTGCCGGTATGAACGACAGTTTGGCAGATGCTGACGGCAACCCGAAACAGGTTTTCTCCTACTTCCTGCCGACATGGGGCTTGCCGTATGTGCTGGCTCCGAATGCCAAATCTGCTGACGGTGCCCATGACACCAGCGGTGACTGGGCAGTCATTGAAGGTCCCCTGCCCTATCAATGGGGTGGCACATGGCTCGGTGTGGTGAAGAGCAGCAAAAATATGGATGTGGCGAAAGATTTCGTTCGCTTCGCCACGTTGGATGAAGAAAACCTGACCAACTGGGCTACCGGTGTGTACACCAATGAATATCTCAAGAAAATTGACCCCAACGTGTCCGATGACCAGCAGCAAGCCCCCGGCGACTTCGTTTCCAGCCAGAACGTCGTTGAAAAAATCATTCCGCAATTTGACAACTCTGACCTGAGTGCATTCCTCGGCGGCGAAAACTCCTACGCCGGTTTCGCAGAAGCCGCGCCAAACGTCAACGCCAAGTTGATGACCGGCTCGGATGACGCCATTCAGCGTGCGCTCGGCGACCCGCTGAACCAGTATCTCAATGGTGAAATCACCGAAGATGATATGTGGGCGGCATGGAAAGATGCGCTCCGCATTGAATTCCCCGACTTGATTATCAAATAATTGAAAATAGTTTGACCATGCGGGTCAGTGCAAAAAAAGCACTGACCCGCACTTTAGGAGGCAACATGGCTATTTTCGGCATCAAACGTGAGCATTACGGCTATCTGTTCATCGCGCCCTTCATCATCGGTTTTCTAATTTTCGGGCTGTACCCCATTTACAACACCCTTTACCTCAGTTTCACCGATGCAACATTGCTTTCCCCCAACAGCATCCATTGGGTGGGGCTGAAAAATTTCAGCCGCCTGTTTGCCGATAGCACGTTTATGAAAGCGGTGAAAAATACGTGGCTTATCTGGATTCTGAATTTTATTCCCCAGATTGGGATAGCCATGCTTTTGTCGGTGTGGTTTACCAGCGCCCGCTTGAAAATCAAAGCCGTTGGCGTATGGCGCGCCGTTTTTTTCCTGCCGAATTTGCTGATGCCAGCCGCTGTCGCCGCGCTCTTCTTCAGCCTCTTTTCATTTTATGGTCCTGTCAATCAATTTATGGTGCGGGCGGGGCTTTTGCCGGAAGCTATGCAATTCTTGCAAAACAAAACGATTGCTCGCGGATTGGTGGTTTTCATTCAATGGTGGATGTGGTTTGGGCAGACCATCATCATTTTGATGGCGGGTATGACGTCCATCCCGGTATCGCTGTATGAAGCCGCTATGGTGGATGGGGCAACCGCGTCACAGATGTTCTGGCGCATCACTACCCCACTGCTGAAGCCGATTCTCATCTACATTTTTGTGACATCGTTGGTGGGCGGTATGCAGATGTTCGACATCCCCTACCTGCTTACGGACGGGCGCGGCTCGCCCGCCGGGTCCATTATGACCAACAATATTTTGATGTACCTGAAATTTGCCAGCAGCAAAGGGCATATCGGTGCGGCGTCGTCGGTGGGGGTGCTGGTGTTCATTATGACCTCTGTGGTGGCGCTGGGAATTTTCTATTTTCTACGTGAAAAGAAATAGGCGGGTGAGGATACCATTATGAAAAATAGTTACAGATTTCAAACGAACCTTCTGCGCGCGCTGGTATATCTCGCGCTGGTTGTTTTGCTAATTATCACCATTATTCCTATCTGGCTGTTGCTGGTGAATGCCACCCGTTCAACCGTACAAATTCAACAGGGCATCAGCCTGTTTCCCAGCACGCACCTGTTTGAAAATTACCACATCATCGTCAGTAAAGGACTGGATATGGTGCGCGGCTTCGGTAATAGCACGTACGTGTCTGTAGCTACCACATTGCTTTCCGTCTATTTTGGGATGCTGACCGCGTATGGCATTGTGGTATATGATTTTTGGGGCAAGAAATTCTTTAACAATTTCATCGTTGTGCTGGTGATGATTCCCATGCAGTTGTCCATCATCGGTTTTTATCAATATATGTCGCGGTTTGGATTGACGGATACGTTCGCCTCCCTCATTCTGCCGAGTATAGCCTCGGCGGGGTCGGTATTTTTTGCCAAACAATATCTGGAATCGATGGTCATTCACGAACTGATTGACGCCGGGCGCATTGACGGCGCCAGCGAACTGGGTATTTTCCACCGCATTATGTTCCCGCTGGCGATGCCCGGCGCGGTGACAATGGGTATTTTCGCCTTTGTCGCATCGTGGAACAACTTTTTCAATGCCTTCATCCTGCTGTCATCCATTGAAAAATACACGCTGCCTATGCTGGTGCAAACCCTGCGCGGCGATGTTTATCGCACCGAATATGGCGCAATTTATCTTGGGCTGGGGCTCACCATTTTTCCCATTATCATCATGTATGCCCTGTTGAGCCGGTACATTGTTAACGGACTCGCTTTGGGTGCGGTGAAAGAATAATCCATCACACAGGAAAAATTTAAATGACACAATACCTGACATTTCCGCAAGATTTTCTCTGGGGGGCGGCAACCGCATCCTACCAAATTGAAGGCGCATGGAATGAGGACGGCAAAGGCGAAAGCATTTGGGACCGTTTTAGCCATACGCCGGGAAAAGTTCTCAACGGCGATACCGGCGATGTGGCGTGCGACCATTACCACCGCTGGCAAGACGATATCGCGCTGATGAAATCGCTGGGGTTGCACGCCTACCGCTTTTCGATTGCATGGACGCGCATTTTCCCCGCCGGACGGGGCGCGGTGAACCCCACCGGGCTGGATTTTTACAGCCGGCTGGTCGATGGATTGCTGGAAGCGGGTATCACCCCGTTTGTAACGCTGTATCACTGGGATTTGCCGCAGGCGTTGCAAGATGAAGGCGGCTGGACAACCCGTTCCACTGCCGAGGCGTATGTTGAATACGCCGATACGGTTTCGCGCGCGTTGGGCGACCGTGTGAAAAACTGGATTACCTTCAACGAACCGTGGGTGAGCGCGTTCATCGGGCATTGGGAAGGGCGACACGCCCCCGGACACACCGATTTGCACGAAGCGTTGGCAACGGTGCACCATCTGATGCTGGCGCACGGGCTGGCTGTGTCGCAAATTCGCGCCAACTGCCCCGACGGGCAGGTCGGCATTACGCTGAATTTGTCGCCGCATATGCCCGCTTCGCCCGGCACTGCCGACCGCGCCGCCGCACGCTTCGCCGACGGACACAACAACCGCTGGTTTCTCGACCCCATCACCGGGCGCGGCTATCCGCAAGATATGATTGATGGTTTCGGCGACTCGCTGGCGTTCGTTCAGCCGGGAGATATGGACATCATCAGCGTGCCGGTCGATTTTCTCGGCGTGAATTATTACACCCGCGGCATCGTCTGCGCGGCAATTGATGAATCGGAAAATGCGCCGCGCACGGTTTTTCGTGGCGATGAAATCACCGAAATGGATTGGGAAGTGTATCCGGAAGGGCTGTATGACCTGCTGGGGCGCTTGCATTTTGAATACCGCTTCTCCGCCATGTATATCACCGAAAATGGCGCGGCATTTAAAGATACCGTTGCGCCGGATGGTACGGTGGATGACCCCGCCAGATTATCATATATTAAACGGCATTTGGAAATGGCACACCGCGCGATTGCGGCGGGCGTGCCGTTGAGGGGCTATTTTGTCTGGTCGTTGATGGATAATTTTGAGTGGGCGCTGGGGTATTCCAAGCGGTTTGGAATTGTGCATGTCGATTATCAGACCCAAAAACGGACGTTGAAATCCAGTGCGAAATGGTACCGGCAGGTTATTCAGGAAAATACGGTACTGTAAATTCAGTTGGGAATTTTTGTCATTCCGGAAATTCGCGCAGCGAATTATCCGGAATCCAGAGTAAAATATATGGATTTCCGCTTTCGCGGGAATGACATACCACGGATCCTCGAAAAATAACCAAGTCTTCCCTTTTCGGAAGAACCTTTGAGCACTGATTGTTACAAATTCACCCGGAGTAAAATTGATGACCGACATCGCAGCAAAACCGGTGTATCTGGATATTGACCGCCCGCTGGATGACCGCGTGGCGGATTTGGTGAACCGGCTCACGCTGGAAGAGAAGGTCGGGATGATGGGGCACGCGGCGCAGGGTGTGCCGCGCCTGAATATTCCCGCCTACAATTTTTGGAATGAATCGCTGCACGGCGTAGCACGCAACGGACGCGCCACTGTTTTTCCACAGGCCATCGGGATGGCGGCCACGTGGAATCCGGTGCTGGTACGCCAGATTGCCACTGCCATCAGCGATGAAGGGCGCGCGAAATATCACGCCGCGCTGCGCCGCAACGGCTATACCGACTGGTATCAGGGGCTGACATTCTGGTCGCCGAACATCAACATTTTCCGCGATCCGCGCTGGGGGCGCGGGCAGGAAACGTGGGGCGAAGACCCGTTTTTAACCGGCGAACTGGCGGCGGCATACGTGCGCGGCATTCAAGGCGACCATCCCCGTTATTTGAAGGCGGCGGCGTGCGCCAAACATTTCGCCGTGCATTCCGGCCCCGAAAAAGACCGCCACCATTTTGACGCGCACGTCTCGAAGCGGGAATTGCACGACACTTATTTGCCCGCATTCAAAAAACTGGTCACCGAAGCGGGTGTGGAAACGGTGATGGGCGCATACAACCGGCTATACGGCGAACCGTGCTGCGCCAGCGAGCTTTTGCTGGAAGAAATTTTGCGCGGCGAATGGGGATTCAGTGGGCATGTGGTTTCCGACTGCGGCGCACTGGCTGACTTTCATTTGCACCATCAGGTGACAGCAGACGCGGCGGAATCGGCGGCGCTGGCATTGAAACACGGCTGCGATTTGGGCTGCGATGTCGTTTTCGGCGAAATTCCGGAGGCGATTCGGCGCGGGCTCATCACAGAAGCGGATGTGGATCGCGCGGTATCGCGCACGCTGAAAACCCGTTTCAAACTGGGCATGTTCGACCCGCCGGAAGCCGTGCCGTTTTCTTCCATTTCCACCGCTGTGGTGGCGAGTGACGCGCATCGCGCGCTGGCAACCCGCGCTGCCACCGAGTCGCTCGTCCTGCTGAAAAACAAAAACAACATTCTGCCGATTCGCCCTGAAACGCGCAAAATTTTTGTCACCGGCCCCACCGCCACCAGCCTTGAAGTGCTGTTGGGCAATTATTATGGCTTCAACGAGCGCATGTCCACCCTGCTGGAAGGGCTGGCGGGGCGTATTCCCGAAGGCATGGGCATGGAATATCACGCCGGTTCGCCGCTGAAAGCCAAGCGGCAAATTGCAGAATCATGGGCGCCGATGATGGCGCAATCGGCGGATGTGGCGATTGTATGCGTCGGGCTGAATTCTATGCTGGAAGGGGAAGAGGGCGAATCGCTGCTGTCGCCGCTGAATGGCGACCGCGACACGCTGGCGCTTCCAAAAACGCAAGTCAATTACATCCGCGAACTGGCAACAGCGGGTACGCCGATTGTGCTGGTGGTCAGCGGCGGCAGTCCCGTGGATCTGCGCCCCGTGGAAGAATTGGTGGACGCGATTTTGTTCATTTGGTATCCGGGCATGGAAGGCGGGCGCGCGGTGGCGGATGTGCTGTTCGGCGATGTACCGCCGTCCGGCAAATTGCCCGTCACCTTCCCCAAATCGCTGGACGATTTGCCCCCGTTTGACGATTACACGATGGCGGGGCGCACGTATCGCTACATGGCTGCCGAGCCGCAGTATCCGTTTGGATTTGGGTTGAGTTATACCCGTTTCGCCTACGCGGGATTGTCGCTCAGCACAGCGGAAATCCGCGCGGGGGAAACACTGACGGCACGGGTGACGGTGAAAAATACCGGCGCGCGCGCGGGCGCAGAGGTGGCGCAGTGCTATTTGTCGGATGTGGAAGCGTCCGCAATTGTACCGCGCTCGCATTTGGTGGCGTTCAAACGGGTGGAACTGCAACCGGGCGAACGGCGGGAACTCACCTTCACCATCACGCCGGAAATGATGTCCTTTTTCGATGATGATGGAAATCTGACGCTCGAAGCGGGCGACTTCCGGCTGGAAATCGGTGGTTGTTCGCCCGGCGCGCACGGGCAGGAACTCGGCGCACCGGAGCCGCAATCGGCGGTTTTTCGCGTGGCGGGGTGACGAATGTCCATTGTCATTGCGAGTCGAAGGCGAAGCAATCCCCGGCGGGATGATTAGGGCAATCGCATATTACCCCAAAATTGGCAATATTTTGCCTCGAACTGAAGTTCAAGGCTTAAAACTCAAGCCGACCGCAGGTCGGCTTTGGCTATTAGCCCGGAAATTTATTTCCGGGAGCGTAAATAAGCGTGAATTTCAAAAAGACAGAGCGTATGTGTTGCCCCGGCGGGATGATGATGGAATATTGGAATTTATCCCATTTCGGGTTAAACTTTCAGATGAACATTCCTTAAAAAACGTTTTGCAGGGGCGACTCGCGAGCCTGCCCCTACGGGACATCAACAAACACTACACGCTTTCTCAAAAAGGAGCAATCTCATGGCAAATTATACCCCCAAAGCGGAGCACAAATTCACTTTTGGCCTGTGGACGGTCGGCAATATTGGGTGCGACCCGTTTGGCGGACCCACCCGCCCCGCGAAAACCCCCGCCGAACTGGTTTGTCTGCTCGGCGAAGTAGGCGCATACGGCGTGAATTTTCACGACAACGACCTGATTCCGATTGATGCCACTCCCGTCGAAGCGGACGCCATCAAAAAAGCGTTCCGCAAAGCGCTGGCAGACACCGGGCTTGTTGTGCCGATGGCGACCACCAACCTTTTCGGCGACCCCATTTTCAAAGACGGTGCGTTCACATCCAACAATCCAAAGGTGCGGGCATATGCCCTCCAAAAAACGATGCGTGCGATTGACCTCGGCGTGGAATTCGGCGCAAAAACCTATGTTTTCTGGGGCGGGCGCGAAGGCACGGAAACCGATTCATCTAAAAGCACGGTGGACGCCATCAAACGCAACCGCGACGCGATGAACTTTCTGTGCGAATATGTCCGCGACAACGGATACGACTTGAAATTCGCGCTGGAAGCGAAGCCCAACGAACCGCGCGGCGACATTTTCAACGCCACCACCGGTCATATGCTCGCCTTTATTGAAACGCTCGACCACCCGGAAATGGTCGGTGTGAATCCCGAAGTGGCGCACGAACATATGTCGGGCTTGAATTTTATGCACGGCGTGGCGCAGGCGTGGGAAGCGGGCAAATTGTTCCACATCGATTTGAACGACCAGTATCCGGGGCGATACGACCAGGATTTGCGCTT
>CAYZQQ010000092.1:0-10715 GCA_964480075.1 uncultured Anaerolineaceae bacterium | reverse complement strand
GATAAAGTTGCGCATATTCAACGAGTGCAGCGAGAACCTACGCTCGATGAGTTGGCGGCAACGGTCACCGATGTGGAAATTGTTTTGACCGAAGGCTTCAAACGGTCATCCAAACCGAAAATCGAAGTGGTGCGCGCGGCGCGTTCTGATGCGCCATTCTGTGCCCCCGATGAATTGGTTGCAGTTGTTACCGATGTGCCGTTGGCGAGCGATGTGCCTCTGTTTGATTTGAATGATGCTGCCGGTCTAGCGGCTCTGATTGAACGAAAATTTTTGCAATAGTCCAAAAAGGAGACAAACATGGCTCAGACATTTGATGCAATCATTATCGGTGCAGGAATTATGGGATGCAGTACCGCATTCCAGTTGGCAAAACGGGGCGTGAATGTGGCGGTTTTTGAAAAAGGATATTATGGAAACGGTTCCACCGGACGCTCATCCGCCGTTATCCGGCAACATTATTCCAACGAATTAACGGCACGAATGGCGCACCACAGTTTGCAGATATTTGACAATTTTGCTGATGCGGTCGGGGGCGATAGTGGATTCACCAAAACGGGCTTTATTGCGCTGGCATCTGCCAAAGATAGAGCCGGGTTGGAAGCCAATGTGGCGATGCAAAAACGGGTTGGCATCCGCACCGATTTGATTTCTGCCGATGATTTGCACCAGTTGATGCCAACATTGGCGCTGAACGATTTGGTATCGGCGGCATACGAACCCGATGGCGGGTATGCCGACCCAAATTTGACCGTGACCGCTTTTGCCAATGCGGCGCGGCGACTCGGCGCAACCTTCTTTTTGGATACCGAAGTGACCGGCGTGCGGTTTAATGGCGATACAGTTGTCGGCATTGCCACTCGCGCCGATATATTCGATGCGCCGATTGTCCTTAACGCAGCGGGACCGTGGGGCGCGCGGGTGGCAAAACTGGCGGGCATTGATGTGCCCATTAACTCGTGCCGGGTGCAGGTAACTTTCTTCCGCCGCCCCCCGGAACACGCCGCGCCGCATCCGGTGGTGGTTGATTTTGTGAATGCCACCTATTTTCGCTCTGAAACGGGGACCCTTACTTTGGCGGGATTGATTGACCCGGCAGAAGCGAATGCAGTGGTTGACCCGGATAATTTCAACGAAAAGCTAGACTCAAATTTTGTGCTGGAAGTCGGCGAAAAGATGGTGACACGCTATCCGGTCATTGAACACAGTGACAGCGCCGGCGGGTACGCCGGGCTGTATGCTATCACCCCCGATTGGCATCCACTGGTAGACGAACTCATCCCCGGCAGCGGTTTTTACATCAGCGCCGGTTTTAGCGGGCACGGCTTTAAACTGGGTCCCGCCGGTGGGTTGATGATTGCTGATATGCTCACCGGGGTGAGTGACCCGAAATTTAGCTCCCATTTATTCCGGTTGAATCGATATGCCGAAAATGACTCTGTCACCGGACAATATGAATATAGTATTGCCGGCTGAGAGGAATGTCAGTTTCTCTCCGTGATTTGTTTTCACATGCCACTTGCGGTATCATTGAGGCGAAGAATTACTCTGACGGATTTACAAATTGAATGACGCCCCGTTTACCATTGGTGAGCCAATCGGGGTCTGCGCGCGAGAGTGTTGCCGGTGCATCCGGCGGCAAGCCTGCGGCAACTTCCGCTTTGAAAGTGCGCAATGCCACCAGCGGCGCGGGGAAATAGCGGGCAATATCCGCGAACGGCGTGTCGAATGCCCAATGGCAATCGCCCAGAATACGGCGATAGTTGGCGTCGCCTTTGCTGACGACCAATTGTGCCGCTGAAAGCTCCCGTTGCAATTCGGCGGGCATATCCCAGAAAACCAGCGGGGCATTCCAGAAAAAATCGGGGCGCAATTGCAGCCGATTTTCTGCCAGATGTGCCGCCAGCCGCCGCGAAAACTGTGCCGCATCCCCGCCGAGCATTTCCAGAAAACGCAGGGTGGCACGCACATCTTCCGCCAGCGCGTCAGACACAAAAGTCGGGTGGGCTTTCAGATGGAAAACTGCTGTCTGTGCCGTGCCGGAGGTGAGCAGAAAATCAACCAGCGCGAGGTCGCACACCAGCTCAAATCCGGCGTTGTCAATTAGAAAATCTGTCCGGCGCGGGGCGGCTGTGCCGGACAGATGGGCAATCAGCGCGGCAGAATCATCCGCCAGCAAAAAGCCATCCGACTCACTGCCATCAGTGGCGACGGTGTGTTCACCCGATTCGCCCGCGGGCCACAGGCTCAAATCGGCGCGATTGCCCCACAGCGAAATCAGCAGCATTCGGCGCAAATCGATTTCATCCGTGGCAAGCCAGCCGGTCAGGGTGGCAGACAGCGCGGCAATTTCGGCGCGTTTCGTTTCCAGCCCACGTGTTTTCTGCAACTGAAAGGGGTCGCGCGCGTGCCCGGCACCCGGCAAAAAATAGCCGGTGGCTTCCAGAATGCGGCGGTAAAAATAGCCTTCGGCGAAATACCACGGCACATCCAGCCAGTTGAGTCCGCTGTACGGGAAGATGTATCGCGCCCAAGCGGCGGTATCCGGCGCAGAAAGGTCGGTCAGCGGGCGGATGGGCGCAGATGGAATGTCGACAATCAATTGCTCAATCGCTGAAATTGCGTGTAGTGAGAGACGGTTTTCTGCCAAAACACGAGATGCAATTGCCGGCAAACGGCGGGTGACAGTGTCGTGCGCCCACGTGTCGGGCTCGCGCCCGCGCAGCGGGTCTGGTATGGGGAGTTTTGGCAGTGTAAGATTAGTCATTGGTGTTTTGGAAATAAATCGTGTCAAAATCACGAATGACGCGAATGAACAAATAACACAAATCGTACAAAAAATTATTTGTGATATTCGATTATTCGTGCTATTTGTGATTAAGGTAGATATTCAATTTTGACAACTGACATTCTAATCTATTTTCAGGAGGAAACAAAATGCAACTTCAGGGAAAAACATTTTTGGTCACGGGCGGCGGCTCCGGTTTGGGGGCAGCCACCGCAGAAATGCTGGTGAACGGCGGCGCATCGGTGGTGATTGTTGATGTCAACACCGAAACCGGCACAGCCACCGCCGAGCGGCTCGGCGAGCGGGCGGTGTTCGTGAAAACCGATGTCGCCAGCGAAAGCGATGTGCAGGCGGCGGTGGATACCGCACTGAACACCTTCGGCGGGCTGCACGGCGCGATAAATTGCGCGGGCATCGCCATTGCGGAAAAAGTGCTGAGTCGAAAAGGCGTTCACAATTTGGGGCATTTTGAAAAGGTGCTGAAAGTGAACCTGCTGGGCACATTCAATGTGATTCGGCTAGTTGCCGCGGCGATTGCGGACGCAGAGCCACAAGAAGGCGGCGAACGCGGCGTGTTTGTCGTCACCGCATCGGTGGCGGCGTTTGACGGGCAAATCGGGCAGGCGGCGTATTCCGCATCGAAAGGCGGTATCGTGGGGATGGTGCTCCCCATCGCCCGTGAACTGGCGCGTTACGGTATCCGTGTGATGGGCATCGCGCCGGGGATTTTTGACACGCCCATGCTCGCAGGCCTGCCCGAACCGGCGCGAATTTCGCTGGGGCAGCAAGTGCCATTCCCGTCGCGCCTCGGCAATCCGGCGGAATACGGGCAACTGGTGAAAGCCATCATCGAAAACCAGATGCTCAACGGGGAAGTGATTCGGTTGGATGGCGCAATTCGTATGGCGCCGAAGTAATTTTGGCACACAAGAAAACTTCGACGACTCAAAATGATAGAAATAGAACACGGATGACACGGATTGCGATGATATTCACGGATTTTTTGAGAAAGAGTTAAAATCTGTGTCAATCTATATGATCCGTGCAATCTGTGTTCTATCTTCTATCCACCCAAAAAACTTTCCAGTTGGCTCTTTAACTGCAACTTCTGTTTGATATTCCCCATAGATTTAGGTAAGATATTAACGTGACCCTGTGATGTTTCCATGATAAAATGGTATATGGAGACAACTTTATCATTTGGACTGAAATAGGTGCCTTCATCGGTAATCAGTTTGAAGGCATAAATATCCGTCAATGGGATGGGCGGAGTGTCGTTCAATTGCAGGGCGCGGGCGGCGGTATTCACCGCGATTTTCACTCGCTCGGTGTTGGCGGCGGTCAGCGCGTTGAGCCGCGATTGCACCAACTTGCCCATCACCAACCCGCCGATGAGCCATACCAGCACCGGGATGACGAAAAAGAACACCGCAAACGTAACTTTTGCGCTGTGCGGCTGGTTGCGCACATCGGTAGTCCATGCCAGCGCCCCCATTATGGCGAGCGCCGTCACGGCGAAACCCGGTCCGTATACCACCCAGTGCAGGCTTTTGTACACCGGCTTGCCTTCGATGAGAAAGATTTTCCCATTGGGATGGAACTCTTCCCGTTGAGATGTTTCCAGCACCGGCATTGTCAGCGAAAATGCCCACCATGGGCGAGAAATGGTATTCAATGAATGCCTCCTTCATCTATAATATCCATTTTAACAATTCCCGGCAGAAACGCCAATTTACCGGGACAAGAGGTTGACTCTGTGAAACGCAAACTTCGTGGAATGAAACGCCGCGCCATCCAACTGGATTTTGACCTCTATCGCGTCCCCGTGCCCATTCCGGGCATGCCCGGCGACAATTTGAGCGTGATTGATATTGCCCCCGACCGCGCCCGCAAAACAATTATGTTTGTTCACGGATATGCCGGGTGCGCCGAAACGTGGGAGTTTCAAATAAACGAATTTGCCCGTCATTATCGGGTGGTTGCGCCCGATTTGCGCGGGCACGGGCAGAGCGATGCCCCGTTTACCAATTACACCATGCCGGAAATAGTGGTGGATTTGCAGGCGGTGGTGGAAACACTCAACCTGCCGGAAAAATTTTTGCTGGTGGGACATTCATTTGGCGGCTCAATTTGTGTGGAATATGCGGTGGCACATCCCGAACGGCTGGAGAAATTGGTGTTGCTGTCAACAGCCGGCGAATATCCGCTGCCGAAAATCACATCGCTGGCATATCGTATTCCCACCTGGTTTTTCCGCCCGTGGTGGAAATATCGCCCGCGGTGGAACGCCGAAATTCACGTGATGAAACGAATGGCGCTGAATAACCTTCGGCGGTGGAAAGGGTGGGAAAAGATGCACGCCATCACCACCCCGACCCTCATTCTCACCGGCGAACGCGACCGCTATTTTCCGCGTTATGTGTTCGATGAAGTGGTGGATGCCATTCCCAATGCCGAGGTGTATGATGTCGGTTCGGCGAAACATAAAGTGCAGTTGGAACGCCATAACGCCGTCAACCGCGCCATCAAACGGTTCATCGAAGATAAACAACGTAGTTCGTGGCGCGATTTGACCAACGGCATTGACCCCACCGAGTATCGCCCGTGGCTGAAAAGTTACAGTCCCGCCACCCCGCCCACCGTGCCGATACCCCCCCAACCGCTGCATAAATTTCTGGAAAGCGCAGCCTATTGGGTTCCCAAACAGACCGCCACCATTTTTTACGGCAAAAAACTCACATATTTGCAACTGGAACGATTGGTGAATCAGTTTGCGCATGCATTGCACGGGCTGGGTATCGCCCCTGGCGACCGGGTGATGATCGTGTTGCCCAACGTTCCGCAGATGGTGGTGGCATATTACGCTACTCTGAAAGCGGGCGGGGTGGTCGTTTTGCCGAACCCGGATGCCAGCGCGGCGCAGATTATTCGCCAAATTGAAGAAACCGCGCCAAAAGTGTTCGTCACCCTGCGGGAATTTAGCGGGCTGGTGCAGGTGGTGCAATCGCAAGCTGATGCGCTCCGGTTGGTGCTGACCGATATTCGGCGGGCGGTGAGCGGCGGCGCATACAAAAAAATGCTGGTGCGCTGGCAGGCGGCGGGCGCGGCGCCCGTCAATTTTGATGAGCCGCCATCGGTGGGAATGCTGATGACCGATTTGATGATGGATGCCTCTGTCGAACCGCCCGGCATCGCCGTTGACCCGCAATCGCTGGCGGTGCTCATTTACACCAGCGGCACAACTGATGACCCCAAAGGGGTGATGCTGACCCATCGCAATTTGGTGGCGAACGCCCTGCAGACGCGGCACTGGGTTCCGAATCTGGCGCACGGCAAAGAACGGTTTCTGTCGGTGGTGCCACTGTTGCACAGTTACGGCATGACCACTGCCATGAATGTCCCCATTTTGCTGGGCGCAACCATGATTCTGCTCCCGGTATTCGAGTTACAGCAGGTGCTGGAGCACATCCAAAAACACAAACCGACGATTTTTCCCGGCGTGCCGTCCATGTACACCGCCATCAATCAAGCCGAAAACGTGCGGCAATACGGACTGTCGTCCATCAAAGCGTGTATCAGCGGCGGCGCGCCTCTGCCCATCGAAGTGCAGGAGGCGTTTGAAAAACTGACCCACGCCCATCTGGTGGAAGGCTATGGGCTAACCGAAGCCTCGCCCATCACCCATGCCAATCCCATTGACGGGCAGAACAAAGTTGGGTTCATCGGCGTGCCGTTGCCCAACACCGATGCCCGCATTGTCGATTTGGTGACCGGCGAAAATGTGCCACCCGGCAACATCGGCGAACTGGCGGTGCGCGGACCGCAGGTGATGAAAGGTTACTGGGGTGATGAACCGGCGGGCGGTGACGATACCGAATCGGTGCTGCGGGATGGCTGGCTGTTCACCGGGGATGTGGCGGTGATGGACCCCGACGGCTATTTCCAAATTGTCAGCCGCAAGCGCGATGCCATCACTGCCGGGGATTTTAGCGTTTATCCGCGCGACGTGGAAGAGGTGTTGTACGAAAATAACAAAGTGATGGAAGTGGCGGTGGTCGGTGTGCCGACCGACCAAGACGGCGCAGAGCGTGTCAAAGCGTATGTGGTGCCACGTCCGGGGACAAGCCTGTCAAAAGAAGAATTGCTGGAATTGTGCCGGCGGCGGCTGGAACCGTATGCCGTCCCGTGGGATATTGAATTCCGCGAAGAACTGCCCAAATCGTTTGTGGGCAAAGTATTGCGGCGAATGTTGGTCACACCAAAAAATGAAGCCCAAAATGGTTGATACACTCACAAGCCAAGTGGTTTGGATTGAAGTTGAAAAACAGATTTTTGCGGTGGTGGGGATGGTGTCGGCTAAAAATGAAGCGCGCACGGCGGGTATCGTATATGTTATCCATAACCGAAAGCTATACTTTTCATCAATGCGCGAAGCGTGGAAAGTGCGGCATATTGTCCAAAACTCAAGTGTTTCAGTCACCATTCCCATTGCCAAACACATCCCATTTATGCCGTGGATAAAAATTCCGGCGGCGACCATCACCTTTGCAGGTACAGCGACCGTGCTTAACCGCGATGCTATTCCTGCAGAAGTGGTGAAATCGCTGCTGCACGGGTTGGCGGACAACCCGGAAACCCGCAGCGATTTTGCCGTCATCGAAATTGCCCCGCACGGGCATTTCGTTACCTATGGTGTCGGCGTGCCGCTGATGCAAATGCGCGACACCCAAGCAGCGCGCAGGCGCGTTCCGGTGGCATGAGGTTGAAAACTAAACTAAAAACCAAAAACAGGAGTATCTATTTAGCGACACAGAATATCACGGAGAAAACACCGAGATACACTGAGAGGTACGACTGCATTTAACTGTGAAATAGACAGGATTAACAAGATTGACAAGATGTCTGGTTTTATGTCAAACAAAATCCTGAAAATCCTGTGAATCCTGTCAAAAATTAACCCAGAATGAACTTTTTTGCGCTAGTTTTTTTCTCCACGGTTTAGTGCAGAGCTACCCACCGAGAGAAATGAAAAAATTACCATAAAAATCTCCTTATCTCTGTGAAATCTCTGTGGATCTCTATGTTCCAACTTGCCCGTTGAATAGTCACAAACAGGAAACAACCAATGACAAATATCCAATCCATCACCGATAAACTGTGCGATAATGTCGAAAAAGTGATTGTCGGCAAACACGATGCCGTGCAGAAAACGATGCTGGCGTTGCTGGTGCAGGGGCACGTGCTCATCGAAGATGTGCCCGGCGTGGGCAAAACCATTTTAGCGCGAACCTTTGCCCGCTCCATCGGCTGTACCTTCAAACGCATTCAGTTTACCCCCGATATGCTTCCCAGCGATGTGACCGGGGTCTCCGTTTTCAACCAGAGGGACCACGAATTTGAGTTCCGTGAAGGACCGATTTTCGCCGAAATTGTGCTGGCGGATGAAATCAACCGTGCCACCCCCAAAACGCAATCGGCGCTGCTGGAAGCAATGGAAGAGCGGCAGGTCACGGTGGATGGCACCACCTACAAAATGCCGAATCCGTTTTTGGTGATGGCGACTCAAAACCCCATCGAATATGAAGGCACATTTCCCCTGCCCGAAGCTCAACTCGACCGGTTTGTGCTGCGCATTCAATTGGGATATGTGCCGCCGGCGCAGGAAGTGGCTATTTTGAACGCCCAACAATTTCACCACCCCATTGAAGATTTGCAACAGGTTATCAGCCAATTAGAGTTGGTGCAGTTGCAAGAAGCTGTAAAATCGGTGTTTGTGGATAAAAGTATCAAAAAATACATCGTTGCCATCGTTGGCGCCACCCGCAATCACCCCAATGTATATCTGGGCGCCAGCCCGCGCGGTAGTTTGGGAATTTTTAAAACGGCGCAAGCCCGCGCGGCGATGGACGGGCGCGATTTCGTTATCCCCGATGATGTGAAAGCGCTGGCGGAACCTGCGCTGGCGCACCGGCTCATTATCAGCCCGGCGGCGCGCATGAAAAACGTGAACGCCGAAGATGTGGTGGAAGAAATTTTGCACGCCATTCCTGTGCCATCGGCGCAAAAAGCGAGGTAACGGTGCTGAAGCGAAACATCGCCCGCAGTTGGCTGGTTTTTTTGCTGTGGTTGCTGGCAACCGGCGTCGCATTCGTCACCACCGACCCGATATTTTTCACGCTGGCATATCTGCTGGGCGGCATTCTTGTTTTTTCATTTGGGTGGGCGTGGGTCAATTTGCATTGGGTAAAAGTAACACGGCGCACGGCAGGCACACATTCGCAGGTGGGGCAGATGGTTGAAGAGCGATTTCTGGTGGAGAACACCGGGTTTCTGCCGAAATTATGGCTGGAGCTGCTCGACCATTCTGAATTACCGGGACACCGCGCCAGTTTTGTGCTGTCCGCCATCGGGCGCAACGGACGAGGCACGCGGACCGTGCGCACGATGAGCCTACGGCGCGGGCGGTTTCGGCTGGGACCGGTCACGGTTCGCACCGGCGACCCATTCGGGCTATTCATTTTTGAACGGCAATTGCCACTGGAAAAATATATGGTGGTCTATCCCCGTACCGTGCCGCTGCCATATTTTCAGCCGCTGCTGGGCGAGTTAACCGGCGGCGAAGTGGTGCGGCGGCGCACGCATTATGTGACCACCAACGTTTCCGGTATACGCGATTATGTGCCGGGCGATAGTTTCAACCGCATCCATTGGCGCAGCACCGCGCGCACCGGCAGGCTGGTGGTGAAAGAGTTTGAGCTTGACCCCATATCAGATATTTGGCTGGTGCTGGATATGGAACGCAGTGTGCATGTTGGCACGGTATACAAAGATTTGCCGGAAATTACCGTACCGGAAGTGCCGTGGGAAAGTTGGCACGTGCCGAAAATTGCACCGAGCACCGAGGCATACGGCATCGTGGTAGCGGCTTCAACGGTGCGACACTTTTTGCGACAGGAGCGGGCGGTGGGGTTGCTGACGTATCCATCCGGTTCGCATGTGGAAATAATCCAGAGTGACCGGGGACCCCGGCAAGAAGAGCGTCTGTTGGAAACGCTGGCGGTGCTCCATCCGCGCGGAACCATTAACTTGGAGCAGATATTGCTGGCGGAGGGCGCACGTTTCAATCGCAATACCACGGTGATGGTCATCACCCCGTCCATCCGCCCGGCGTGGGTGGGGGCAATTCGCCATCTTGCCAGCCGCGGCGTGAAAGCCACAGCGGTGGTGATTGACCCCGCCAGTTTCGGCGCGTCATACGGCGCGGAAGAAGTGCAGACGGAACTCGCCGCCGGGCACGTGCCGGCATACACCGTTCGCTATGGCGATGACCTTTCGGTGGCGCTGGCAAACCTGCCGGGGCGATAAAGATTTTTGCTCGCAGATGTTTTTGATGTATAATCTTTGGCAATAAATGAAACGCGATGACAGAGGAAAGTAAATCGGTGAAACCTGTCAGGGAGGCGATGCCACAGACTGCAAGCATCGCCGAGGGGCAACCGGCTGAAGTTCCCTCTGGAGTGGTTTGGTGAAGCGGGAAACCGTGGGTAGTCAAACCCGGCTGGCTTGCCGTTATCAGAGCGCCCAACCAACGGTTGGAGCAAAGATTGCCGTCTGCGCGCAGATGGTGAATCAGGGTGGTACCGCGAGTGAAGCTCGTCCCTGTGGGGGCGGGCTTTTTTATGTTAGCAGAATCACCAGCAATAGCAGCAGCAACCCGCCGATAGCGGTCACACTCAACGCGCCGACCACGATTGCGGGGATGAGCGGCAGCGATTCCTTTTGCGGCGACGGGCGGTTTTTGGCGGGCGCGGCGACATTCGCCTGCCGTAACGCCGAAAAATCATCCGGTTTGGGCGGCATTTCCATTGGCTCGGCAGCGACGCTTTCTGCGGGAGCATCGTCCGCCGGTTCAACGCGGAACGAATTG
>CAYZQQ010000091.1:0-10723 GCA_964480075.1 uncultured Anaerolineaceae bacterium | reverse complement strand
GCGGGGCCACACCCCCTTGCGTGGCGTCAAAACACTTTAAGCGCCGACGAGTTGGGCCTTTGGGTGGATTTTTCCCCACTGCTGCCTGCAAAAAGCGGTTCAGCGCTCCCGTAGAGATGCGGCGCAAACGGTGAGTTTGCACTTCAAGCGCCAGCGACAGAATATTTTGCACGCGCTGCCCGGTTAATGCAGACGTAAATATTACCGGCACATAGCTTAAAAAGCGCAAGTCCTGCCGAATTTTTTCCGTATATTCATTAATGGTGTAGGTATCTTTTTCCACCAGGTCCCATTTATTTACCACCACAATCACACTTTTGTAATCCTCTAATATATACCCTGCCACGTGTGCATCTTGTGCCGTTACGGGTTGGGTGGCATCCATCACCAGCAGGCATACATCGGCACGGCGAAGCGCTTTTAATGCCCGCAAAAAACTATGTTTTTCCACACCCGGTTCGATTTTTCCCCGCCGCCGGATGCCTGCGGTATCAATCAAAACAATTTCTTCGCCCTCATAGCTGATGGTGGTGTCAATGGCATCGCGGGTGGTGCCCGGCACATCAGACACAATCACCCGTTCATATCCCAAAAATTTATTCAGCAGCGATGATTTTCCCACATTCGGACGTCCCAAGATAGCAATTTTTAGCCGGTCATCCTCTGTCTCTTCTTCTTCAAATGGCGGTAATGCTGCCACCACTGCATCAAGCAAATCGCCGGTGCCATACCCATGCAATGCCGAAACGGGGTACGGGTTCCCCAAACCAATGCTGTAAAATTCCACGGCATTTTCGCGCAGTGCGTTGTTATCGGCTTTATTTACCATCAAAATCACCGGTTTTTCGGTGCGATGCAACACTGCCGCAACCAATTCATCGCCGGCGGTAATGCCCGTGGTGGCATCGACCACCAGCACAATCACATCGGCTTCGTTCATTGCCAAATGCGCTTGACTTTTCACTTCACTCAAAAAAAGTCCGCTGTCCACGCCAGCCGCATGCCCCAAATCGGCGGGAGTGGTTGCGCGACTTTCCATATCTTGCTCAAAACCGCCAGTGTCAATCAACAAAAAATCGCGTCCGGTCCAATTTGCATCGCCATAAAGACGGTCGCGGGTGGTACCGGGCAAATCTTCTACAATTGCCAATCGTTGTCCCAGAATACGATTAAACAGGGTCGATTTTCCTACATTTGGACGCCCAACCAGGGCAACCACGGGTTTCGTCATAATTATTTCGCCTCCAAAGTGGCGGTCGGGGTAACGTTGATGATTAGAGTGCCGGTGGGGGTAGCAATGGGCGAAATACCCGACAAAACCAGTCCGGTGGTATCAGAAACGCGCATGGTACTGCTGATGGTATCGGTGAGCATCGGCGTGAGTGTCGGCGTGAGTGTCGATGACACAATGGGGGTGGGCGTGAGGGTTAACGGCGGCGGGGTAATGCTAAATGTTGGGGTGGCGTTGGGGGTGGGACTCGGAATCGCATTCAGCGTGATTTCCACGGTATCAGGCAATAAACTGCTCACCACCACGCCATCGGGGTGAATGATTTCCGGTTGCAGCCGGTACACCCCCGCCGAAAGCCCGAACACATCCACAATGGCGGTAATGTCATCGGTTTTTAGATTTTGCAGAATGGGCAACGGTCCCGACAGAATGATTTCAACGGCATCGGGCGCGGCGCTCCACTGTAAATCTTGTCGAACCCCCTGCACGGTCAGCCCAACTTGCACGGTGCGCCCGCCGGTTAACGCCGAAACGCCGACCGTAACCAACACACTCCGTCCGGTGTCGGTGCTATTGGCGCCGCCATCCACCACCACTGATGCGCCGGCAGGTAAATTTAGCGGCACCCGTTTTGCCACATCGGCAGTAGCGTCCGTTATGTCCACCGGAGATGTTTCCACAAACCCCGCCACATCTTTTAACACGCTGGGACCACCCACCAGAGTCACGGTTGCCGGGTCTACCGAAATACTGCTGACCCAGTAGCCGGAAGCGGGTTGCCCCTGCACATTTGCCTTCACCGACACATCACGATAGCCGAAGCGTTGTTCGATGGGGATGGTGATGATACTTTCTGCCGGGTCGAGCGTCACCTCGGTGACGATGTTACCGTTGCTGTCACGGGGGGAAAGTTTTATCAGTTTTTTCACTGTTTCTTTGCTGCTGTCGATGGAAATTTCCGCCAGCACAGTTTCCACCTGCTCTACTGCCGCCGCAGAGCCTTTTATCGTCACCGTCTCCGGGCTAACGGTGGGTACGCGGTTAAAATACCCCTGCGCCGGCGAATCGACTACATCGGTGGAAACGGGCAATTGTTTTTCTGCCAACGGGTCTAATTCCACGCCCACATCGGCGGGAATGATAGTGTCAATCACTGCCAGTTTTTCCAGCAGTTCAACCTGAACCGGCACATCTTGCAATCCTGCATCATAATTCGACAGGTCAAGCGTAGCGCGAATACGGCTCAATGTTAAATTTTGCCACACGCTTTCCGGGGCGCGAATTTTTACCTGCACATCGGTGGGCAACGAATTTTGGTCAACCACAAATAGGGTTGCCTTGGGTGGAACAATTTTCACCGGAACGCGCTGCGGAAAATTTTTGGTTATAATGGGGTCGGCTTCACGGATGGCGGCAACCCACACCAAAAATGCCATCCCCAATGCCAATATAAATGACCCTAATTGCGAAAAAAATCGTTTGGACATAAAAGGTTTCTATTCAATCAATCTGTGGGCTCAGATTTGTGCCCCCATGGAAGTTTTTCCAGCATTTTTACCCATTTGGGCACAACTTGGGTTAATTGTGAACGGTAAAACGCGACGAGTATTTTAAACAGTCGCGTTTCATCCAAATTGCGAATCATTCTGCCGTTATGCGCCACGGAGATGATACTCGTTTCTTCTGAGATGACAACAACGATGGCGTCCGTTGCCTCGGTCAACCCCAGTGATGCGCGATGGCGCGTGCCAAGATGTCCATCGGACTCGGCGCGGCTTAACGGCAATAAACAACTTGCCGCCACCACCCGATTATCGCGAATAATGACCGCCCCATCGTGCATCGCAGTATTCACATAAAAAATAGTGGTCAACAATTCCTGCGATACCAGCCCGTCAACCATCACGCCGGTTTCAATATAATCCTGCAAACCGGTTTCGCGCTCCAGTACAATCAGCGCCCCGTACCCCTGTAGCGAAAGTTTCTGCGCAGCAGCGGCAACGGTGTGCAGCATTGCTTCCAGTTGACTGGGATGATCCGTCCGCGCGAAGAAGTAGCCGGTGCGTCCCAATCGTTCCAGCGCACGGCGTAATTCAGGCTGAAAAATCACCGGAATAGCCACCAGAAGTGCGGGGAGCGAGTTGCTTGTCAACCAGCGAAACGCGGTCAGGTCAAATATACTGGTTGAGGTAATTGCCAGCACCACCAAAAAGAGAAGACCCCGCAGTAATTGCACTGCCTTGGTCCCCTGTACCAGCACCAGCATCCAGTAAAAAATCAAAGTTACCAGCAGAATGTCGATGACGCTGTACCAATTAAGTTGGGAAATGGTGAAAAGAATATTTGGCAGCAATAGTACTCCGTAAGCTAAATGCCCTGTTGAATTTTCTCCAGCAATTGGCGATAACCGGTTGGATTTTCCGGACCGAGGCGCAGAATTTTTTTGATGGTTCGCACGGCATCGTCGCGCAGTCCCGCCTCAATTTGCAATTCGCCCAGCAAGTCATACTGTTCTATAGCGTTTTGCCGGTCGCCGGTTTCAGCCAAAAATGCCGCAAATTTTTGGCGCAGCATCATCTCTCTGGGACGCAAATTGATCATATTTTGCAAAAATGGTATCCATGCGCCGGTGCGGTTTTGTTGTTTAAATAGCGCTTCCACCCGATTGAGCATTGCCAGCGCCCGTGATTTCTGGTTCAACTTGAAATATAAATCAATCAGCGATTGGACGGCTTCTTCGTCCTCCGGGACAAGTTGAACCAACTGCTCATACACTCGCAGTGCGTTTGTCCACTCCACCCGCTGCACATAAATATCGGCGATGCGGCGCAAAAACATTGTTTTCCACTGCACGGGCGCGCTTGATTGGGTGGAAAGTTCCAGCGCAGATTGGTATGTTTCCAGCGCCTGCCCAATCTGAGCCAATTGGTAATACACATCGGCGAGCAGTTGGTGCTGTTCCAATGCGGCGTCGATATTTCCCCGCGAGACATATAGCTCCACCAGTTTCTGGCGCACGGTCAAATCCATCGGAGCGATGGTGAGTACTTGCCGATAAATTTCTTCTACCCGATGAGGTTGTCCGCGCACACGATATACGTCTGACACCGTTAGATATTTTTGGATACTGTCTTCAATGGTATCTTGACTACGATAAATTTCTGCCAGCCGCAGATGCAACGGCAGATAAAACGGTGACTGTTGAATGGCGCGGAAACATGCTTCAATGGCAGTCATATACATTTTCTGCCGGATATATTCGGCGGTTCTCGCCATAGCAGACAAAATAATCTCCGGGTTGGAAGCTTCCAAAAATTCCACCCACGCATTTACGGAACTGCCTCCATCGCCATTGCCCAAATGCTGCCGGGCTTCTAGAATTTTTTGCTCGTAATTTTTGGTCGATAAAAATCGTGACAGGGCTGTTACCAGTGTTTCCAGCCGTTTTGCGTCTTTAGTGCCCGCATAGCTGTCCACCAGATGTTGATAAGTCAGTGTCAATTCTTGCGTTCCTTCGCGTTGCGATTGATTGAGATCAATCAGCCGCAATACTTCCACATAGTGACGCAAAGCGTTTTGCAGGTCGTTTTCTTGCCGATAACATTCGCCGAGCGTGTAATTAACACCCTGCAAATAGGCTCGATGCGACCGGGCGCGGTTCAAATAGCCGATGGCTTCCCGATAGCTGCCCGCATCAGCATACAGCGTTGCCAGCAAAAAATATACGGCGGGGCGGCGAAAACCCATTTCCAGCAAAGCCTCAAACGAGGCGATGGCGGCACTGATTTCGCCGCGCGTCTGCTGGTCTATGGCTTGGCTGATATGCCTATCCACTGTGGATTTCTCTGTGCCGGATGGCAAGTCGGGGAGTGTTTCCTCGAACAAGACGCTCGCCAATTTTTCCAACGCTTGTGCCGCGACTGCCTCACGGGGATTGCCGGGCAGTTCATCTGCATCTTCATCCAACGCCGTAAAAGACAGCAGCGAGTCTTCTGCCCCCGAAGATGGACGGTCATCCCCCACGGCATTTGCCTCTGTTTTTACGAGAGCGTTCTGCAATGCCTCCCGAATGAGTTCACCGGTCTCAAGCGCCTCAGTTGCCGTGAGCACGCGCGGAGATTTGGGCAGAATTTTTAATGCTCCCTGCAAATATCGGCGCGCCTTTTCGATGTCATTTCGGTCTTGAAAAAAAGCCGCCAACTCTATCAATTCTGTCACCGCAAGCTCGGTTTCGCCCATACGAAACAGCGCTTGCGCCAAATTGTTACGTGCCTGTGTTTGATGGGGGTCAATTTCCAGCGCCCGCTGCCAATTTACTACTGCCGCTGCAAACTGCCCTTGTTTTGCCAGCACATTCCCGGCGTAAATATACGTTTTTGCGGCATGGTCTTCGCGCCCCAAATGCAAAAAAACTTCTGCCATTTTATCGAGCGCCTTTTGATTTGCCGGTTGTATTTTTAGGGCGCGCTGCAATGCGCGCACGGTAGATTGATACTGTTTCAGCTCAAAATACGTCTCTGCCAGCGCAATCAATGCCGGAACATCGGCGGGAAATTCTTGCACGGCGGTGCGATATGCTTTGAGTGCGTTTGTCCAATCGGAACGTGCCGCGTAATTTTGCGCCGCTTGCATCGCTTTATCGTAAATTCCCTGATTTTCAGCCAACCGGCACCTCCCCCAAACGGATGGAACTTCAGTTATCGGTTATGCCATCAACAATGCTAAAATGGCTTTTTGGGCGTGCAAACGATTCTCCGCCTGCGGGAAGAGTACCGAATGTGTCCCGTCCGCCACGGCATCGGTGATTTCATCACCGCGATGGGCGGGCAGACAGTGCATCACAATCACATCCTCTTTGGCGTGCGACACCAACTGCTCATTTACCTGATATGGCGGGAAGACTGCCAGCCGTTTTTGCGATTCTGCTTCTTGCCCCATACTTGTCCACACATCAGTGTAAATTACGTCTGCGCCGGTCACAGCTTCAACGGGGTTATGCACAAACCGCAGCGTCGAACCACTTTCAGCAGCAAATTGCTGCGCCAACCCCACATATTCCGCTTCAATTTTGTACCCTTCCGGTGTGGCAGCCGTAAAGTTGACCCCCAATTTGGCGGCGGTGAACATCAGCGAGCGAGCGACATTGTTGCCATCGCCGACATAAACCAGTGTTACCCCGTCCAGCGACCCTTTTTGCTCCAAAATAGTCAAAAAATCGCCCATAGCTTGGCACGGGTGGTTAAAATCGCTCAACCCGTTGATAACCGGCACCGACGCATATTGCGCCAACTGCACAATATGGTCGTGCGAAAATGTACGCGCCATAATGCCATCCACATACCCCGACAGCACTCGCGCCACATCGGGCACCGACTCGCGCCCGCCCAGCCCAATCTCGTTGGGCGACAGATAAAGTGCGTGTCCGCCCAGTTGCAACATCCCCACATCAAATGAAACACGGGTACGCAATGAGGGTTTCTGAAAAACCATTGCCAAAACTTTGCCCTTTAAAATAGGGCTGTTTCCCCCCGATTTCCATTCCGCTTTTAAGGCAATTGCTTTGTTTAAAACAGTCCAAATTTCGTCAGAAGAAAGTTCAGTGAGGTTTACGAAATGTTTCATAAAGCTACTCCATATTCTACAGTGATGGGAAAACCACGGCGTATTCTCCGCGCATTTTAACTCTCTTTAAAGTATACCACAATTCATAAAGTTGGGTAAGAATGTCTCGCTATGGTAGACGCGCTCTTTAATTTTTAACCTCAGGTCGGGATAAGGGTTATCGTCCACAGATGGACACAGATTTTCACCGATAAAATCAAAAACACAAAAAATCTATGCCTATCTGTGTTATCTGTAGACTGTTTTTACATTGTTTGAGCATAATTTTCTTGTCCCGAATTCAGGTTCATAGTCTTTTTTCATTGCATCTATGCCTCTGCGGTGCTATACTCGAAATTGAACTGTAACACGCTGAACTGTGTTCATTTTTTAACCCGAACTCTATTTGGGAGGAATCTTTTTATGCCGATAGCCGCCACGGATAAACGAACAAAAATTGTGGCAACGCTGGGTCCTGCCAGCGCCAACCGTGATATTTTCAAACAAATGGTTGATGCCGGGTTGAATGCCGTCCGGCTTAATTTTTCGCACGGCAACCACCAAAGCCACGCCGACACAGTAGCGATGGTACGCACCGTGGCACGCGAAACGGGTCTCTCCATTCCCATCATCGGCGACCTGCGCGGTCCTCATATCCGGGTGGGCGATGTGGAAAACGGGCAGGTTCGGCTGGAAAGCGGGCAACCCTTTATTCTCACCCCAACAGAAATTATAGGAAATACCGAGCAGGTGAGCGTGAGCTTTCCAAAATTGGCAGGTGATTTGAAGATTGGCAGTAAATTGCTCATTGATGACGGTTCCATTCAGATGTGCGTCACTAAATTACACGGCGACGGACGCATCGAAGGCATCATCGAGCACGGGGCAACCCTGTCCAGCCGGCGGGGCATCAATGTGCCAAGCGTAAATCTCAGCTTGCCCCCGCTCACTCAAAAAGATTTGTTGGATATTGATTTTGCCATTGAACAAAATCTTGATTTTCTGGCACTCTCGTTTGTCCAATCCGCCAACGATATTCAAACCCTGAAAACACTACTGGCAGCAAAAAACAGCGACATCGCTGTGATTGCAAAAATTGAAATGAGCGGCGCAGTGAATGACATTGAGCGCATTGTGCTGGAAGCGGATGCGGTCATGGTGGCACGCGGCGATTTGGCGCTGGAAATGAGTTTCAGCGAAGTTCCCATCGCCCAAAAACGCATCATTGCCACCTGCCGCAAACACGCCGTACCGGTCATCACTGCCACTCAAATGCTGGAATCGATGATTTCAGCCAATAAACCCACTCGCGCCGAAGTGACCGATGTCGCCAACGCAATTTTTGATGGTACGGACGCGGTGATGCTCTCCGGCGAAACTGCCATCGGACAATATCCGGCGGAAACTATCGCCACCATGAGCCGCGTTGCCGCCCGCGCCGAAGCAGCGTGGCGCAGTGGTGAAGTTCCCCGCCCGCCCGAAATTTCGCCGGAGCGCAATATCGAGCAGGTTATTTCATTTTACAGCGCCATCACGCCACAACATTTGGATATTGCGGCGATTGTCACCTACACCCGCACCGGCAGCACCGCCCAGCGCATCAGCCGGTTTCGCCCCGACCCACCCATTTTGGCGCTGACGCCCAACGTGCGCACCTGCCACCGGCTGGCGCTCTGCTGGGGTATTTATTCTGAAACAATCGGCGATTCAGAAAACGCAGAAAGGATGATTGAAGCTGCGACCGCCCACGCCCAACGGCTGGGCAAAGCCCAATCCGGGGATTATGTGGTCGTGACCGCAGGTAATCCCGGCGGTCCGCCGGGTAACACCAGCTTGATAACCATTGAACAGGTGCAGTGAACGAACAATGACCGTGAGCCTTAAGCCCTTCTCTCCGGAGATGAACCGATGAACGCAATGCGATTGCACCACCCCGCACCGGCAGAAATGATGCCGCTGCAATTTGAAGATATTCCCACCCCCCAACCGGGCGCGTATCAGGTTCGATTAAAAATCAGCGTGTGCGGCGTGTGTCATACCGATTTGCACATTGTGGAAGGCGATATTTTAGCGCCGCGCCTGCCGACCATTCCGGGACACGAAATCATCGGCACAGTGGATGCGGTGGGCAAAGGTGTCACGCGCCACAAAATCGGCGACCGGCTCGGTGTGCCATGGCTTAATCAAACCTGCGGCAAATGCCGCTATTGTCGCAGCGGAAAAGAGAACCTCTGCGAGAATATTGGCTTCACGGGGGTTCACGCTGGCGGTGGTTTTGCCGAATATACCCTCATTCACCAAGATTTTGCGTACCCCATCCCCGCCATTTTTAGCGATGAAGCAGCCGCCCCGTTGATGTGTGCGGGGGTGGTCGGCTTTCGTTCACTGCGATTGAGCGATGTACAACCGGGGCAAAAACTGGGATTGTACGGGTTCGGCGCGTCGGCGCACATCATCATTCAAGTGGCGCAACACTGGAATTGCGACGTGTTTGTTTTTACCCGCGCCGAGAAACACCGGCAACTGGCAAAAAAACTGGGCGCGGCTTGGGTCGGCGGAGCAAACGACAATCCCGGCGCACCGATGGACAGCAGCATCATTTTTGCACCGGCGGGAGCATTGGTTCCCATCGCCCTACAACAGCTTGACCGGGGCGGCACGCTGGCACTCGGCGGCATTCACATGAGCGATATTCCGTCAATGCCGTACCGCCTTTTGTGGCACGAACGCACCATTCGCAGTGTAGCCAACAGCACCCGTCAGGATGTGATTGATTTTTTGAGTGTCGCAGCGGACATTCTCATCAAAACCGAAACCGAAGTTTACCCGCTATCTGCGGCAAATGAAGTAATGCTCAAATTAAAACGCAGCGAAATCAATGGTGCAGCATTATTGGCTACGCGAAATTTCGCGTAACTTTATCAATTCGTTTCATTCTTTTACTAAAACCAAGTATAATATTACGTACGGCACATCGCTATTGTGCCCAAAAATTACTATTTTCATAAAAGGAGTAAAATACATGGACGAACTGGTGAAACTTGTTTCCGAAAAAACCGGATTATCTGAAGATATGTCGCAAAAAGCGGTTGAGGCTGTACTCGATTTCTTGAAAACAAAAATGCCCGACCCGGTCGTTGGAATACTGGAAAAAGTGCTCGACGGTGGCGACGGCATAGGGCTGGAAGATGTTGCCAGCGAATTAAAAGACGTATTTAAATTCCCATAAACCACCATCCCACCATCAGATGAGAAAGGGCAGTTCAGCGACTGCCTTTTTTTATGGGAAAATACAGCGGCTCAATGGGAAAAAGCGGCAGTCGCTGGTATAATAGATAGTTGATACATCTATAACCGACTTCCTGAAAATGAACCCCGACTATGGCTGAACAAAATTCCCCAAAAACACTGATCCTCATTGACGGGCATGCGCTGGCGTACCGCGCATATTTTGGTATGCCCGATACATTCACCACCGCCAACGGCGAAAAAACCAACGCCGTGTACGGCTTTACCAATATGATTTTGGCGGTGTGGAAAGAGTATACCCCCGATTATTTTATTGTTACCTTTGATAAAGGCGATACCTTTCGCCATAAAATGTACGCCGATTACAAAGGTACGCGCGAGAAAATGCCCGATGACCTGCGTAGCCAAATTGCCCGCATTGAGCAACTGGTTCGCGCATTCAATATGCCGGTATTCACTCAAGACGGGTATGAAGCCGATGACCTGCTCGGCACACTGGCAAATCAGGCGGCAGAAAAAGGCATCCGCGCCCTCATTGTTACCGGCGACCGCGACACCTTCCAACTGGTGCGCGATAATATCAATGTGGTCATTTCCGGGCGGCGATTTGAAGACCGCAAGTTATATGACCCCGCCGCCGTT
>CAYZQQ010000090.1:0-10745 GCA_964480075.1 uncultured Anaerolineaceae bacterium | reverse complement strand
GTATATTTCTATTTCTTTCGGGGGGTTCATGAAAAATAGTTTCATCATTATTCTGATTTTCGTAGCCGGGGTTATTTTGGGGACACAACACTCATTCGCCACATTTTTTCAGCGCGTTGATATGGCGTTATATGCGCTGTACGGGTTGCTTTTTTTGGTCGGCATCGACATTGGCAGCAATCCGTCTGCATGGGACACCTTAAAAACCATCCATGTAAAAATAGCGCTGGTGCCACTGGCGATTGTTTTCGGGTCGCTATTGGGGGCGAGTCTGGTTTCGCTATTCCTGCCAACCCTGTCCGTGAGCGACGCGCTGGCTGTTGGCGCCGGGTTTGGCTATTACAGTTTGTCGAGCGTCATCATTACTAAACTGCATGGAGACGCGCTGGGCGTGGTGGCTTTATTGGCAAATTTAAGCCGCGAGATTTTGACTCTACTGCTGGCGCCGGTTCTGGTTCGTATTGGGGGAAAACTTGCCCCCATTGCATCCGGTGGCGCTACGGCGATGGATACAACGCTCCCCGTCATCGTTCGGTTCAGCGGGAAAAATTACGCGATAATCGCCTTTTTCAGTGGTATTGTGCTGACCATTTTGGTGCCATTATTGGTCCCGTTTCTGTTATCGATTTAAAAAGGGCAGACAAATAGTCTGCCCCAAAGTGTACCACGCTTTAGCCCACCGCAGTTACGGAACCAGCAACACCTTCCCGGCGGTTTTTCGGCTTGCCAGCAATTGATGCGCGGTTGCCGCCTCTGCCAGTGGTAATGTTCGGTCTATTCGCACCTTCAATGATTCCTCTTTTAACCCGTTAAACAATTCGCCCGACCGCCACAATAAATCTCTGCGTTCGGCAATGTAATGGAACAAGCTGGGGCGAGTTACATATAGCGACCCTTTGCGATTCAATTCGCCCAAATCAAACGGGGGAACGGGACCGCTCGACTGCCCAAATAAAACCATAGAGCCCCGTAAATGCAGCACATTCAAACTTTTTTCAAACGTAGCCTGTCCCACCGAATCGTAGACTACGTCCACGCCCTTCCCGCCGGTGAGCCGTTTTGTCTCCGCTTCAAAATCCGTCTCGGTATAAAAAATAATATGGTCGGCGCCGGCTTTTTTTGCCAAAGCCGCCTTCTCCGGCGTAGACACCGTCCCAATCACCGTTGCGCCAATCTTTTTAGCCAACTGAACCAGCAACAACCCCACACCTCCGGCGGCGGCATGGATCAGCGCCGTGTCATCTGCTTTTAGCGGAAAGGTACTGTGGCTTAAATAATGGGCGGTCATTCCCTGCAACATCACTGCAGCAGCCTCTTCAAAAGTCACGCCATCGGGGATGGGAACGACTTTTTCTGCCGGTACAACGGCATATTCGGCATACGCCCCCATTTGCGAACTGTATGCCACCCGATCGCCCACTGCAATATCCGTCACACCGGTGCCGACAGCTTCAACCACACCCGCCGCTTCCACCCCCGGCGTAAAGGGCGTGGGCAATGGATACAATCCGGTACGGTGATATATGTCAATGAAATTCACGCCACTCGCGTGAATCTTGACCAATATTTCATTTTCTACCGGCTGTGGCACCGGAATTTCTTCCATTTTCAATTGCTCGGGTCCGCCAATTTTATGTACTTGAATCGCTTGCATCATATTCTTCCTTTCTTTTAAATTATCGCCAATGCTTTACCGATTTTCTTGAATGTTCCCAGCGCTTCATCCAAATCTGCGCCGGAATGTGCCGCCGAAATCATGACTCTGATGCGTGCTTTTCCTGTTGGCACGGTGGGGAATCCGATAGCGGTAGCAAAAACGCCATTTTCAAACAGTCGTTGGCTCATGGTCTGAGCCAACGTTGCTTCACCGAGCATCACCGGCGTGATGGGCGTTTCGCTGTGCCCAATATCAAAGCCCATTGCTTGCATACCTTGTTTGAAATAGCGCCCGTTTTCCCAAAGCTTGTCCACCAGTGCTGTATTTTCTTCCAAAATATCCACCGCCGCGATGCATGCCGCCACATCGGCGGGGGTCACGGCGCTAGAAAAAAGGAACGGTCGCCCACGCTGACGCAGCCAATCGATGATGAGTTGATTGCCCGCAACATATCCACCAACCACGCCAAACGCCTTTGAGAGGGTTCCCACTTCAACATCTACCCGTCCGTGCAACCCAAAATGGTCAACAATTCCGCGCCCGCTATGTCCCAGCACTCCTTCGCCGTGGGCATCATCCACCATAAAAATTAGATTGTGGTCTTCGGCAACTTGTACCAATTTATCCAGCGGCGCAATATCACCATCCATCGAAAAAACACCATCTGTAACCAACAATGCTTTTTCAAACGACGAATTCTCCGCAATGGCGCGGCGCAAATCATTCGCATCGTTATGTTTATAGGGGATAATCTTTGCCCGCGACAACCGGCACCCATCAATAATGGATGCGTGGTTCAATTCATCGGAAAAAATAAGGTCTCCTTTGCCCACCAAGGCGGGGATGGTTGCCAAATTTGCCGCGAATCCGGACTGAAAGGAAATGGTTGCTTCGGCGCCCTTAAATTGCGCCAACCGCTGTTCCAATTCCAAATGAAATGCCATCGTCCCGGCGATGGTTCGCACGGCTCCCGGACCAACCCCCCAGAGTGCAATGGCATCTTGTGCAGCTTTTTTTAGGCGAACATCATTTGCCAATCCCAAATAATTGTTCGAGCAAAAATTAAGTTTGCTTTCGCCATTCACCATAATTCGCGCCCCCTGAGCAGATTCCAAGGTGCGAATATTAGTGAACAGCCCTTGTTTTCTCAGCGCAGACAGTTCATTTTCTATCCATTGTAGTTTTAAATTAGGCATCGTCGCCTCCTCATTTTTATTTTATCTCATATTGACACTATAGCATTTTCAACAAAAAAGTAAAATTTATGCCGAGTGACATTTTCGGCAAAAAAAAAGCCGATGCTGCGAGAGCATCGGCGGGTTTGGTCCGTTTACCGGGATATGTGCATCGGCATAATAACGTGCAAAAAACTCTCATCACTGTGGGCGCGCAATACCCCGGGACTAGCTGCGGCGCTTGTTTCCAGCACCACCTGGGCATTGTCCATCACATTCAGCACATCAATGAGATATTTGGCGTTGAATGCAATTTCCATCCCCTCCCCTTCGATATTGCCATCCAGTTCGGTAATATTATCGCCCAATTCTTGGCTGGTTGCGGTTAAAACTACTTTGCCACCGACCAACTCCCCGTCCCCCGGAGTGATGTCGAGTTTGACGATGTTCGCGGAATCACGGGCAAACAAGTATGACACACGGGCAGCGCTCAAAAGATTTTTCGCATCTAAAACCGTTCGTGTGGTGAAGGATTTGGGAATAATCTGTGTCACATCGGGGAAACGCCCTTCTATCAATTGTGACACAATATCAATTTTATCTAAATGGAATAAAATTTGATTTTGTCCGGATGTGACGGCGATTTGCACCGGCTCGTCCTGCGTGCCCAGCACACGCGCAACCTCCGATAAAGCACGCGCAGGAACAATCACTTCAAGGGGCGCATCAATGGGGTGAGCCAGCGGGATAATTTTTGTAGAAAGGCGAAAGCCATCTGTTCCCGACAAAACCAGTCGTTCGGTCTCAAATTGGGCGCGAACACCCGTTAATACCGGGCGACTTTCTTCAACAGCTGCCGCAAATGTTACCTGATTGATAGCTTGTTTTAAAACCAGTGGGTCGATGTGAATAAATTCATCAACAGCATCCAAACCGGGAACCTGCGGGAATTCTTGCGCGCTGATACCTTTTAGGTTTGCCTCAAAATGTGCACAGCGAATATTGAGCGATTGCGTATCGTCATCCAATATCATATCGATGCGCTCTGCCGGCAACGAGTTGACAAATTCTGTCAAAAGTCGCGCCGGAATGGTGATGGCTCCCTCTTGCTCCACTTTTGCACCGATCCAACACGTGATACCAATTTCAAGATTGTTGGCAGAAAGCTTCAGTCCATCGCCCTCGGTCGCTATTAGCACATTCGATAATATTGGCAGAGTGCTTCGGCTGGAAACAGACCGGCTAATAATCCCCAATCCCCTGGAAAGGTTTTCTTGCAGACACGAAACTTTCACACTAGCGCCTCCCTCCGTATTGAACGTTGAGCGATGACAGAACACCACATAAATACATTTTTTGTTGAAGGTCAAATAATAGTGGTAAAACCTAATTTAGTATACTATATTTTGTGGGGAGTCACAAACTTTACCCCCAAAACATCGTTGTTGACAACAACGATGACACCACCAAAACACACGCTACACGAAAAATCTTGGATTATTTGGGCGGGGTTTTATGAGGGGTTCTAAAATCATAAATACCGTCTCGCTTTTCCCACATGGTTTCACATTGTTTGCACCACATACCACTTTCTTTATCCACCAATGGCGCATTGCCACATACCGGACACTGAAACAGCAATGACGAACTGTGTTTTTCGACATCTGCTTTTTCCGGACGTGCCTTTAAGAATATACTGGGAGACAATTGCCACCACCGTCCTGTTTGTTGAGCTACCCCGTCCAATTGTGCAAGCCATGTGGGTGGAAACATTTTCTTTAGTAGTGGCACACGAAAGTGGGACACGGTACGGATAGCTGCCAGACGAAATCCGGCATTCTTAAATTGACGACGCATCCATACCGGATGAAAGTCAAAATTAAGCGGGACAAATTCCTCCGGTTCGGGCGAAAATGGATTCCATGACTGTCGCCGAAGAATCCACCGCACGATTGCCTTTATGTTTTGTTTGTTGGCATGTTCCACCACTGCGACGCCGTTTCCCCGTACCACCCGCTGGAGTTCCAACAAAGCCGATGGGACATCGGTTAAATGATGCATCACTCGCACCATAACCAGTGCATCAAACGCACTCGGCACAAAGGGGAGCGAATACACGTCTGCCATAACATAAACCACGTTCTTTCGGTTGCCCAGATACCGTTGCGCCTCTTCTAATTGCGTGTGCGCATAATCCATCAAAAAAATTTGTTCATAGCGGTCATACAAATCAGCCAACCGCCCAAAACCGGCACCAACCTCAATAATGCGGTTGCCGGTTGGAGGCAACATCGACCGAATCGCAATTCGCTCTGCACGGTCTTCATAAACACGCTCGCCGTTTTCCCAAAAATTTTGCCGATAACGACTGCCTTCATAATCGCAAATCTGTGGCATCATCTGTCCTCAACTAGATTGTTTCACGTGAAACAATTTAGTATGCACTTTTATCAAAGAATATTTTTATGGCTGTCCGCAATACTATTTTCAAATCAAGTAAAAGTGACCAGTTCTCGATGTACCACAAATCATACTTAGTGCGTTCAATGATTGATGTGTCTCCCCGAAGTCCGTTTATTTGTGCCCAACCCGTAAGTCCGGCTTTCTCACGATGGCGTTCCATATAACGGGGAATGCTTTGTCGAAACTGATTGACAAATACCGGGCGTTCCGGGCGGGGTCCAACAAGACTCATGTCGCCAAGTAAAACATTGATAAACTGGGGGAGTTCGTCAATGGAAAACCGCCGGATAAACGAACCCAGCCTCGTTCGGCGCGTATCGTTTGGTGTGGTCCAACCCGCATCTGTTTCAGATTCCGCATTCGTCCGCATGGAACGAAATTTTACCATTTTAAACGGTTTGCCATCCAACCCCATTCGTTCTTGAATGTAAAGAACTGCGCCTTGTGAATCAAGTTTTATTAACAACGCTATTAATAGCATCATCGGCGAAATAAGTACCAAGATGGCAGCACTCACAATAACATCCATGCCTCGTTTGATGGAAAGTCTCCATCCTCGCAATGCTACATCACGAACGCTGAGTAACGGCATTCCATTAAAATCATCAATTGAAACTTCCGTTGCCATAAGTTGAAACACGTCAGGAAAAACCTTTATGGCAACTCGCTCACGCTCGCAATTGGCGATAATTGACAAAATTTCTTGGTGTGTCGCGTCCGGAACAGCGATGATAACTTCATCAACTTGATATTCTTCAATAATTTGTGGGATGTTTTTTACATCACCTAAAATTGGCACACCAAGAATAGTGGGAACATCATTTTTGCCGTTAGTCACAAAACCGGCAGTTTGGTATCCCAATCCCGGCGATGACCGAACACGAAGAAGAATCGCCCGCGAGACATCTCCGGTTCCAATGAGAAGCAACGTTTGCTGCCCCCATCCCCGCGCTTGCAACCACCAGCGGATGCGTGCGTGAGCGATTCGCCCGACAGAAACAAATATGATGGTGAGCAACCACGCATACACCATCATTAATCGTGGGTAATCCAACTTATTTTTATATATGAAGGAAATTAGGGCGATGGATACAATCGCGCCCACTGATGTCGCCCCAAACACAAGATAGAATTCATCAATGTGTGACAACACACGGTGCCGGTGATACAACCGATAAAAGAAAAACGTCAGTAAGATGCTGGCAACTTGCGCCAGCATCATCCCCCAATAGGTTGCAAATGTCGGAGAAATATTTTGATATTCCGATTGCAGGCGCAATAAATACGCCACATAAAATGCCGTTCCCGTCAGAATAGCGTCCAAGGCAACCAACGTTACGGCGAAAAATACGCTTGCTCTTTGCTTTAAGAATTTCATGTACTCTTTGCTCCACAACAGTTCATTATGTTTCGGATTGTGATTTGGCTCGCCGAGCCTGCAAAATTGCCAACTTCCATTTCAGTTGGATGCCCGTCACCACCAGATAATGCAGCCATGTGGGTGTGGTTGCCGCATAATGTCTGTCGTAAAAAATTTGCATGGCGCGATAAAATTCAACTTGCGCCTTGCGACTGTGTCGACTCGAGGCGCGTTTTACGTGCAAAACAGTGACCGATGGATTGTAATATATTTTCCAGCCATACCGTTTAATATTATACGCCCAATCTAAATCTTCGCCGTACATAAAATAGGTTTCATCCATCAACCCTGCGTGGGCAATCGCTTTTGCCCGCACCATCATAAATGCTCCCACAACCGCGTCAACTTCCACCAACTGATTTTCATTTAAATACGTGAGGTTGTATCGCCCGAACAACTTACTTCGCGGAAAAAGTTTAGATAAACCCACCATGCGGAAAAAACTCACTTGCGGGGTGGGGAAACTGCGGCGGCATGCCAAATCAAGTGAACCGTCCGGTAAAACAAGTTTTGGACCGGCTCCTCCGGCATCCGGTGTGTTGTCCATAAACTGAATCATCGTTTCGAGCGCGTGCAGCGAGAGTTCGGTGTCAGGATTTAACAGCAACGCATATCGAGGCGAACTTGTTTCGTTCGTTTCGAATCCAAAATAACGCAATCCCATGTTATTCGCGCGGGCAAACCCTCCGTTCTCGGTACTGGCAATGATGTGTACCTCCGGAAACTCCGACTGAACCATCGCAACACTACCGTCACCGGATGCATTATCCACCACACAGGTTTTTATGGTGTATTCGCCATCGCTATCTCGTATTGATTGTAAACACGTTTGTAATAGAGATTTGGTATTGTAATTAACAATAACGATTCCCAAATCAATCATAAAAAATATCCCGTATAAATAATGAGCCGGTGAGTTCAACCATTTGGGTATTTTAACCCAAAGTATGCCGTGCGGCAATACGTTTTTTTGCCTACATTTTGTGGCGCATCCACAACAGAATACGCCGTTTCGTAAATCCGGCATCCATCAGTGCATCGCCACTGTCTGTCAGGTCTTCAGGGTACTGAAACATCACCGGGCGCGGCGAATATCTCGCCAATGCGGTCAATGCCTTGCCAATCAATGCTTTTTCTAATTTTCCCTGCCATTGGGGATGTACCAAAAATCCAATTGAATGTTCTTTGTTTCCCGTTCCCGGCTCAATCTTCAGTGTAGCAATCGTTCTTCCGGAAACATCTTCTGCCACCCAATATTCCCGCTCGCCCCTTCCAATCAATTTCCGAAAAAAGTTTTCGACGACAAGATTACCGTCCAATCGAAACGCATTAAATTTCAACGGCGTTTCTCGTTGCAATCCGTCCGGAATAACCAGCCGTGCCAGCGAATATGTATCGCGAGCGTCTATCATATCCAGATGATGGTGACGGAGGTGAATGCCCGCAGGAAGCCTCGCTGCCTGTGGAGCGGTTATTTTCGGCAGAAAAAATTGCGTCACGCCACCTGTCTCTATAAACCCCAACGATTTATACAGATGAATGGCGGGGGCATTTCCCTGCCGCACCTGTAATGAAATAACATTCCCTCTCATTTGATGAACAAAATCAAGTGCAGCAGCCATCATTGCACGGGCAATGCCCTGCCCGCGATATGTCTTCAATACGGCAACATTGCTGATAAACCAACGTCGTCCGTCCGCTGAGCTTCGGCTGACGGTGGTATTGCCCACAATCTTTCCATCTTCCAGCCAAACAAATCCATTAAGGTACGTGTTCACATCCGGACTCAAATAATCGAGCCAGAGCAACATTACCCCCCATCGCCCCATCCACCGCATTTCACGCAACGCACGTCTTCCGGTACGGTCCATTTCACCGGCAAAGGCTTCTTCTATTAAATTTGCCACACCCAACAAATCTTTGCTGGGTAAAAGCGGGCGCAAACCGTTTTTAGCCGGACGCCGCACTGCAATTATTGCCATACAGACAAACTCCGCGCAATTGCGCTAATTTATTTCTTGGCTACACTGAAGCGATGGGTAAGTATGTATTTTTTATTGTTGCACTATTATTGACGGCATGCACCGCCACGCCACCATTATCTGCCCCAACGGCAGCAGAAACATTGTTTTTTCCCGAAACAGGACATTCGGTGCAACCACCGTTCTCTACATTTTTTAATCGGCTCGGCGAACTGAATTTGCTGGGTTACCCCATCACCGAATCAATGCTCGAAGGTGGCTGGACGGTGCAATATTTTCAATTTGGGCGGTTGGAAATACACCCTGAAAATGACCCGGCGTATCTCATCACCGTGGGATGGTTGGGCGACCTGAGCAATCGCACCCGCCCCGCTACCAACAGCCATACCGAATACACGCTTGATGGCGCATTTGCCACCTTCTATCGAGAAAACGGCGGTTCCGTTCAATTCGGTCAACCCATCAGCAATCCCTTTCTTGAAAACGGGCATATCGTGCAAGATTTTCAAAGTGCGCGATTTATATGGATACCCGATGAGCTGATGTCGGTTGCGCTAGAACCTATCGGCGAAACCTATTTGCTGGCGCACAGAAAACAAGCTGCGCTGGCGTCGATAGATAAACCCACGGGCGCGATTACGTTTTCTCCCGCTGCCCCGGCTATCGCCGCATCCAAAATTTTCTGCGCCGTTGCGCTTGAGTCCACGCCCGCTCGTGCCTTGGTGCGGCTTTCTGTGCGCCTGCTATCAAAAGACTCTGCTCCTGTGGCACGCTATTCTCCGCAAGTTCAGTGGGGAAACCAGCGGTTTCATCTTCCCCCTACCTTGCGCAATGGTCACACTCACTTACTGTTGCCCGCAGGAAACCATGACCGCATTACCCTCTATTCTTCCGACGGCAACACGTCGTTATGTCAAATACCGCCGTTGCGCTAATTTTTTACGCATCATCTTCAGCAGGGTCATCATCTCCCCAGCCGATAATCCACACGCATGCCCCTGCCAGCAACACCGTAGTAACAATAACCGCCGCCCATTGCGACGCGGTGAATCCCACATCTTTCGCCGACCAAATGAGAATGACAACCATCCCAATTGCCAGCGCAACCCAAGACGTAATTTGCGGATGGGCTACAGTAAATTTTTTTATGTTTTCCATCATCACTCCAGTTCGCTGTTACAACGGAACGTTAATTCGTTTTTTTAAATACTTTTTCACCAACAATACTGTATCTTCTTCTTGCCAATCATCGGCTGCTTCCCGCCAAATTTTTGTCAACTCATTGGTTTTTTGGGGTTGATATCCTTTTTTTTGCCAAAGTGGTTTTGCCATAGATACCATGTGTGCCGGTAAAAAGAGCAATCCTACTTCGCACGATAGTTCGGTGGCGGCGTTTTCGACAGCATCCAAAAGCTGTGCGCCAATGGTTAGCCAATCCGCGGCGTCCCTGATAAAAAAATCATCAATCCCGGCGACCAGATTCTCCGCTTGCCACCCAACTATTCCCTGCACCCGTTTATCTTTCTCCGCCAAAAAATAGCCTTTGGAAAAATAACGTTCCATCATGTCGGCTTCTTTAAAATCGAGTCGCCCCGCTGAACCTGTCCGCAACAAAGCCGCCATTTGCAATAGATCATCGCGTTTGGCGCGGCGAACAACTATTTTATGAATCTCTTCCGGGTGCTTTAGAGGTGTTTTTTTCTGCCGATTTTCTATGACCACCGGAATCTTGTTGTATTTTCGCTGAACAAAATTCCATGTGCGAACCAAATCACCGCTGTTGTCAACCACTACATCTGCTTTGGCAGTTTTTTTAAGTTGTGGCGATTGCGCTTTTACCCGCTGAAGTGCTTCTTCGCTACTCATTTTTCGGCGGGTCATTAGCCGTAAAAGTTGTTCATCTTCCGGCGCCGTAACCACCCAGACCTCATCACAATATTCCGAGAGTCCCCCTTCCAACAGTTTTACGGCTTCAATAGCCACCACCGGCGTGGGGGCTTTTTTGAGTGCATACAAAATTTGTTTTCGCACTGCCGGATGCGTAATCT
>CAYZQQ010000089.1:2521-10763 GCA_964480075.1 uncultured Anaerolineaceae bacterium | reverse complement strand
CGGATCATTTCTGCCGCCGCGAGCAGTGTCCCGGTGTATGAAAATTCCGGGGTAACAAATTCGCGCTCAACGGGCATCATAAAGCCGTACAGCCACACATCGAGCCGCAGGTCATCGGATAGCCCGCGCAAAAGGGTCATCGGCGCATGGGTGTGGGCATTTACCAACCCCGGCGAAATAATGCCGCCGCCGCAATCAATAGTGTGCGCGGCGGTATATTGTCCGGCGAGGCTTTTTGCAGACCCCACCGCCACAATGCTGTCGCCTTGCACGGCAACCGCGCCGTCGGGAAAAATATCGCCGTGGGGGTTCATGGTTATTACCAGCGCGTTTGTAAACAACGTGTCAATCTGTTGGGTCATTGGGTACTCCTGTTTAGGGTTTAAAAAATAAGCCAGCATAATTGCTGGCAGTCACTTTGCAACTGTAAAAGAGGCAAACGTCTTTGCTCCACAGATGGTTTGGAAAGGTGTACCCGGCATCTTTTGTGAAGAGACTACAATTCTTTCGCAAAGCTGCCATAAATACCGGGAAAAAGAAGAACGTATCATCAAAATACATCAAAGTAAATGAAACATTACTTTAAAGATTCTCTGCGGTGGTGTGTGAGAAAACTCTTTTCGCAGCGGAGCCATTACCACTCATCATCGTCCAAATCATCTAACTCGTCATCCACATCTTCAAATAGGTTGGTTTCTGTTGCCAGCTCATCCACAAGGTCATCGTCAACCCAATCGCCTTCATCAATCACGTCTTCCAGCAACGTATATGTCAGACAGCCTTCTTCCGGGTCGTAAATGATTTTATTTGTAGAGCAGTGTCCATCTTCCCAATGAATGCAGTCAATTGTACGACAGATTATTTTTGTCATTACTTGTCCTCCATTTGCCGCAGAAGTGACAGTATATTTTATCCAATATACACGGTTTTTCCTGTCAATGCAACTAAGAAAAAGGTATCTTCTCAATAATCTGGGGTAGGGGCAGAGCGCTGCTCATTTTGGTATTCCGACCATGAATCTTTGGGTAGGTCACGCTTTTAGCGTGACATCTTGCCCAATTGTCACGTCAAAGACGTGACCTACAAGATTAAAATGAGAATTACCGGGTAGGGGTAGAACACTACTCTGTCCCTACATATTGAGATGATACGGCAAAAGGTTTGGTTGCGCGCCTATTGCGCCAGCAAAGCATCCAATTTGGCGCGCAATTCACCGGCAGGCATTGCCCCCAAAGATTTCTCGCCATTAAAATACAAAGTTGGCGTAGAATCGATACCGCGTGCGGCGCCATCCTGGCTATCCGTTTGGATGGCGGCGGTTTTTTGGCTGGTGTCCATGCATTTATTGAAAGCGGATTTGTCCAGCCCAATTTGTGCCGCGATGGATTTGATGCCGGTGGTGGCATAGATAGCGTCACCGCGAGACTGGTTGGCGTATACCGCATCGTGGTATGCCCAGAATGCGTCTGCGCCTTGGTCGAGCGCACATTCACCGCCGCGTGCCGCTGGCAGGGTGCGCGGACTCAATACAAAATTGCGAAAAACGACTTTAATTTTGCCGGTTTTGATATAGTCGTCACTAATCGAATCGAGTGTAGCGGCAAAATCTCGGCAGTGCGGGCAGCCAAAATCACTAAATTCTTCCAGCGTCACTTTGGCATCTGCATCGCCTTTGTAGGGTTGACCGTCGGCGGTAATGCCGGTGGGAAAATCCACGCTCACATTCGCTACCACGGGTTTGGTGGCATTCTGGTTAAAAATAACCAGCGCGCCGACCACAATCAACACGGCTGCCACCGCAATAATTATCGGCAGAGTGTTGTTTTTGTTTTGCCGTTTTGCCTGTCTTCGTTTTGTTTTTGCCATTTTTTAACCCCTTTCCGATTTTTTAGGAATGTGTGAGCCGCGCCAATCGAGCATCCATACATCAACCACCGCCCCGGCGGGCAAAAATTTTATGCCGCTGGGAATGACCACCAGCGCGTTTGCTTTTACCAGCGATGACAATATGCCCGACCCCTGCACGCGCACCCCACTACCATGAGTGGTTACCATATAATTGTGGTCGGTGCGATAGAGATAAGCGCGCATATAATGTTGTCTGCCGCTATTGTGAACATCTTCCTGTAGGTGTGCTTTGAGCATTGGTTTTTCTTGCGTCAGGTGTCCGCCGAGTTTGAGAATGGCGGCGCGAGCAAAAACCTCAAACGCCACCATCGATGCCACCGGATTTCCCGGCAAGCCAATCAACGGTACGTCGCGCACGCTGCCAAATGCCAGCGGTTTTCCCGGTTTGATGTCCACCTGCCAAAAATGCATTTCACCATTTTGCGCCAGCACATTTTTTACAACATCATAATCGCCCGCAGAAACACCTGCCGAAGTGATAAGCATATCTATGCCCTGTGCCAGTCCGGCTTCAATTTTCTGAACCAGTTCAGTAGCGGTATCACGGGCGACACCCAACGGCACGGGGATGGCGCCATAACTTTCAATTAGGGCGGCTTGCGTGTAGCCATTGGAGTTGCGAATTTTCCCCGGCGAAAGCGGCTCATTCACCGCCACCAGCTCGTCGCCGGTGGCTAAAATGCCCACCCGCGGAATTTTGTGGACACGCACACTGCTTTTGCCCACCGCCGCCAACATGCCGATATCCTGCGGGCGGAGTGCGAACCCTGCATGCAATACCACGCTTCCGGCGGTAACATCTTCTCCCGCTTCGCGCACATTGTCGCCCACTGATGCCGGGCGGAAAATGGCAACGTGTCCCGGCGGCAGATGCGGGTGAGCGATGAACTCACTGGTGTTTTCAAACCGAACGACGGCGTTTGACTCGGCGGGTACCGGCGCACCGGTCATAATTCTGAGGGTTGTGCCGGCGGCAACCGTTGTATTCGGGCTGTCTCCCGCTGCGATATGTCCCGTCACCGGCAAAATAACGGGAGAGTCTGCGGTGGCGGTGGCGGTATCGCTTGCCACCACCGCGTATCCATCCATTGCCGAGTTGCGGAACGGCGGGAGATTGTCGTTGGCAAAAACATCTTCTGCCAAAACGCGGTTCAAACAGCGGGTAATGGGTATTTCTTCAGCGGAAAGCGGTTCAATGTGTGCTAAAATTTGTGCCAACGCATCCGGCACAGAAAGTAGGCTCATAGTGATTCTCCAATGGCAGCGCAATGCTGTTGACGGTCGGCGATAGTATAGCATAACCGCTTGATTCGTCAACCATAACAGTGAATTGTCTAGGGCGAACGCATCTAAATTCAAGTCCGACAAAAACTAGAATGTCAGCCTTATCTTATGTCATTCCCGCGAAAGCGGGAATCCAGAATGTGGATTCCGGATAATTTCCTGCGGAAATTTCCGGAATGACATTGCCCCGGTATTATTCATCCCCAAATTGCATCGCACCCACAACCACACAGATTGTTGAAGAAAACGCAATCATCGGTTACAATACTAAAAATGGTTCTTTGGGGATTTGTGGGGGTTAGCCCCGAACTAAATTTCAGGGCTAAAAACAAAAGCCGACTTTAAGTCGGCTTAAGCCATTAGCCTGAACTTTAGTTCAAGGCAAAAACGTAGCAATCTTGCGCACCCCCTAAAAATAAAGCTTCGACAGTTGCGGTGAATGTGCCGGGGAGTAAATGGCACCCCCTAACAGTCGGGATTGCGTTTTGGAATTTGTAATTTTAAGAAACTATATATCGACGGTTGGATGTGAATACCACAAAATATAGTGGGTGTTTTCATGTAGTCGTCCCCCAAAATACCTATTTTGAGCGAATCCCGGTATGAGCATAGTTGAATGAAAACAAGCTTTCGGCAACGACAATTTATTGTTTTGTTGGTTTTTGCGCTGGTACCGCTTCTATTTGCGCTGGGTATTGCCCTTCCCAGTGCGCGGCGAGTGGGACGGCAGCGCGCGCTGGAGCAGTTAAATGTAGTGGCAAATCTGTTAGGGGTGCAATTTGATACCGAGATTGCCGAAACACATCATGTGGCAGAAGTACTGTCTTCTCAATCCCTGCCGCGCCGTGCCATAGCCGCCTACCTTGCCAACCCGTCATCGCGCACGGAAACAGAGGTACAGCAATTATTGCAAAATTCGCTCGAAACCCATAAAGACATCAGCGGGATTTCATTGTTGTCGCCTGCCACCGGCGAAATTATCTTTTCCACTTTCACCGAAAAAGATAGACACCGTTACAACAATATTGATGAAACACTCAAAACCGTGCAGACAACGGGAAACATCGCTTTTACCATTGCCTATGCCGCCGACGGGTCTCCGCCGCAGTTGGTTGCTTTTGCGCCCATCCGCACAGACGATGGTACGCTGGTGTCGGTGGCGAGCGTCTGCACGGATTTGGATGAAATTGCCACCAACCTGCAAGCCAGCGCCGCCGAGTTGGAAACCGGGCGCGTCTATTTAATTGACACAGCCGGACGATTGCTATCCACACCGCCAAATCTTGCCGCCGGACAACGATACACGATTGCCCACAGCGATGCCATTTCGCACTTGCTGGCGGGGAAATCCGGCAGCGGTGCATATTATGATATACAGAAAACACCGGTTTTTGGGGCATATCGCTGGCTGCCCCAATTGCAAGTGGGAATGATTGTGGAAACGGATGCAGCCCTGATGACCGCATCTCTTGATGATATGCTGCTCTGGTCGCTGGGGCTGGTATTGCTGATGATGGTGCTGGCTGTGTTTTTTGCCCGCCGTTTGAATCGCTGGCTGACCACGCCTCTGACACAGTTGACCGCAGCGGTGCAAGTGTTTCAGCAGGGAGACCTGTCTTTTCGCATACCGGCGTCTGACACAAATGACGAATTTGCGCGGGTGGCAACTGCCTTCAATCGTATGGCAGACAAGCTCGAAACATTGTACGGCACCATGGCGCAGCAGGTACATGACCGCACCATCGAATTGCGGGCAACAAATAACCGCTTGCGGCAGGAAATCGCGGACCGCGTTCGGGCAGAAGAAGAATTGCGGTACAGCGAACAAAAATTCCGCACAGCGTTTCGCACCGGTCCCGACCCGGTAACCATCAGCCGCATAGTGGACGGCTATTTTTTGGATGTCAATGCGGCATATTCGCGGGTTACCGGATATTCAGCCGCTGAAACTCTGGGCAAAACCTCAGCTGAGCTTCGTTTGTGGAGACACCCGGAAGACCGTCAACAATTAATTGAGCAATTACAACGTGATGGTGAAGTTGATAACGTCGAGTGTGAGTTTCGTCGCAAAGATGATTCCACATTTATCGGGCTGGTTTCAGCACGAATTATGGTTATCAACAATGAGCTATATTGGGTGATGATTACCCGCGATATTTCATATTTAAAACGGACGGAGCAGGCGCTAAAAGAAAGCGAAACGCGCTACCGGAGTATTTTTGAAGATTCGCCGGTGTCGTTGTGGGAAGAAGATTTTTCGCCGGTAAAAGCGTATCTTGAATCACTGCGGGCGGATGGCATAACGGACATTCCCGCATTCTTGCGCGACAATCTTGAGGTGGTGGAAATCTGCGCATCGCGGGTGCGGGTGCTGGATGTCAATCAGGCAACATTGAAGATGTTTGCCGCGCAATCGAAAGAGCAACTGCTGGCAGGATTGCCACTCATTTTTGTGCCCGAAACGTACGGTACTTTTGCCGAACAGATTATCGCCCTGTGGGAGAAAAAAGCGTATTTTGCCGCCGAGCAGGTGGAACAAACCTTTACCGGACAGCGCATTTATGTGCGAGTCAGTGTGTCACCGGCGCCGGGGTACGCTGACTCATGGGAAAAAATGTTTGTTTCGGTGCAGGATATGACGGTGCAGGTACGTGCCCAGCGGGCAATTCAACAACGAAATCAGGAACTGTCGCTTTTAAATCGCATCATCGCCGCCTCAACAACAGAGCCGGATGAAAACGTTATGTTAGAATCGACATGTCGTGATTTGGCAGAGGTGTTCGGAGCGAACCGGGTGGCGGCATTTACGATGGATGACACACTGGATACCGCCACTATTGCGGCGGAACATCTTACCAACCGGCGAGAGAAACTTGTGGGGGTCATACATGTTCCGTTGCGACAAAACTTCTTGTATCGCTATCTGGTCACGCATCAAGCCCCGCTGCTGGTAGAAAATGCTGAAACCGATATTCGGTTGCGAGATTATCAAACAGTGTTGCAACAGTATCAGATTGGGGCATTTATGCTGTGCCCAATTTTAATTGATGGTATAGTTGTGGGTGCGATGGGAGTGGCGGCAAATGCGCCACGCCATTTCTCGGCGCAGGATGTTAATTTGCTGTGGAGCGTGTCCGACCAGATTTCCAGTGTGCTGGCGCGGCTGCGATTGACTGCCGAGCATCAGCGGTTGGTTGCCGCAGTGGAACAAATTGCCGAAAGTCTCATCATTACGGATGCCGACACCAAAATTGTGTATGTCAATCCTGCGTTTGAAACAACTACCGGTTATCGCCGTGATGAAGTGCTGGGCAACCCGGTGGGTAGCTTGTATACCGCCGCAGAAGACGCCGACCTTTGGCAACAGCGTTGGCAGACAGTGGCGCTGGGGCAGGTATGGCAGGGTCAAATTACAACCCAAACCAAAACCGGCAGGCAAGTGACGGAAGATGAAATAATTACGCCGTTGCGAGACCACACCCGGGAAATTGTCGGGTTTGTGTCGGTGCGGCGCGATATTACCCGTGAGCTGGATTTGGAAAACCAGTATCATCAGGCGCAAAAAATGGAAGCCATCGGCAGATTGACCGGTGGGGTGGCGCACGATTTTAACAATGTGCTCACCGCCATCAACGGGTTTGCCGAGTTGATGATGCGCCGCATGTCGCCGGACGAATGGCAATATTCAATGGTCGTCAATATCCTAAAATCGGGACAGCGGGCGGCGGGGCTGGTACGGCAATTACTGGTATTCAGCCGCAAGCAGACGGCAAACCCGCAGGTGGTTGAGGTGAATGCCGTGGTGACTGATATGCAAAAAATGCTCCAACGGGTCATCGGCGAACATATTGAAATTACCACCGATTTGAACCCACGACTGAAGTGCATTAAATCTGACCTGACCCAACTAGAGCAAGTTATTGTCAATTTGGCAGTCAATGCGCGTGACGCGATGCCGGACGGCGGAAAGCTGCACATAAAAACCATCAATCAAATGATAACCGCCGGACATATCCACCGTGGATTGGATATCCCCGCCGGTGAATATGTGATGCTGTCAATAACGGATGACGGCGTGGGTATGCCTGCTTCCATTCGCGAGCATATTTTTGAGCCGTTTTTTACCACCAAAGAAAAAGGAAAGGGTACCGGGTTGGGATTGGCAACGGTGTATGGCATTATTCGCCAGCATGGCGGGTTCATTTTTGTTGAAAGCGAAGAAAGGCAGGGGACAACCTTCAATATTTATTTACCTGCCACCGATGATGTTAGGGTATCTGCCGCACTTGCCCCCACCGCGTCTGAAGCTATTGACCTGTCGGGCACAGAAACAATTTTGGTGGTAGAAGATGAAGTTTCGGTGCGCGAGTTGACGGTGCGAGTTTTACGGCAGTTCGGGTACACGGTATATTCTGCCGGCAACGGGGTGGAAGGATTTGCGGTGGCGGAAACCCATGCGGATGACTTGGAACTTGTGCTCACCGATGTGATTATGCCCAAACTCAACGGAAAATTGATGGCGCAAAAAATTCGGGCAAAAAACCCGGCGATAAAAATTCTGTTTATGTCCGGCTATTTGAGCGACGTGTTAACCCCCGCTGAGATGAAAAACGGGCAGGTGCAACTGCTCGAAAAACCGTTTACCCCCAGCGAATTGTTGCAATTTGTCCGCCGGGGGTTGGATGGGCAATAATCATGGCGAAAACAATGCTCATTGGCGCGGCGGGCACGGGCAAAACGACCCGCGCTATTGCCCATATAAAACAGTTGCTTGCCGATGGGGTGTCGCCATACAACATGCTTGTTCTCCTGCCTCAGCGAACGCTGGCGGCACCGTTCCAAAATGCACTGGCAGATACCGCCATCCCCGTGCCGGGCGATGTGGACATCTTCACCCTCGACGGGCTGGCGTTGCGTACCCTCAAATTGACCTGGCCCCGTATCGCGGCGCGCGCTGGATTCGGACGACCCACCCGCCAGCCAACCTTCCTCACCATTGAAACCGCGCAATATTATATGGCGCAGGTCATTGAACCCCTGCTCGCCGATG
>CAYZQQ010000089.1:0-2421 GCA_964480075.1 uncultured Anaerolineaceae bacterium | reverse complement strand
ATTGAAACCGCGCAATATTATATGGCGCAGGTCATTGAACCCCTGCTCGCCGATGGCTATTTTGACCCCAATGTGGTATCCGTCACCATTACCCTGCCCCGATTGATGAGCCAACTGCTGGACAATTTGGAAAAAGCCGCGCTGATTGGCTTGCCGCACACTCAAGTGGCGGCGCGGCTAAAAACCGCGCTCGGCAGCGAAATCAGCAGCCGGGTGGCGTTTGACCATGGGCAGGGGTGCATCAACGCTTTCCGTGATTTTTGCCTGCGGCAAAACCTGCTCGACTTTTCGCTGCGGATGGAAACGTTCCGCGATTTTGTGTGGGCAGACCCTGCGCTGCGGCGATTGCTCACCCGCCGCTATCGCCATTTAATAGTGGATAATTTGGAAGAACACAACCCGCTCACCCATAGCGTGCTGGGTGAATGGCTGCCGCATGCCGATTCTGCATTTTTGGCATTCGACGAAGATGCGGGCTATCGTATCTTTTTGGGCGCAAATTGGCGCACCGGGCTGGCGCTGCAAAACCTGTGCGACACGGTGGAACACACCGCCGCATCATTCGTCGCCCCCGCTGATGTGCTGGCGCTGGGCGAACAGCTCGCCGTCAGCATCAGCCGCCCATCGCCCCCGCCGTCGCCCGCCGCCGACCCGCAGCCTGCATTCACCTTTCAACAGACGCGATTCTACCCGCAGTCGCTCAACTGGGTGGTGGCTGAAATCGCCCGGCTCATTGATGATGAAGGCGTGTCGCCCGCTGAAATTGTGGTGCTGGCGCCGTTTGTCAGTGACGCGCTGCGATTTTCATTTTTGTATCAGCTGGAACAGCGTGGACTGCCGGCTCGTTCGCACCGACCGTCACGCGCGCTGAAGGAAGAACCTGCCGCGCTGACTGTGCTCACGCTGGCGCGGCTCATTCATCCGGAATGGAACCTGCTGCCCGACCCATTCGATGTGGTGCAAGCGCTCACTCAGAGCATCGCCGGGCTGGATTTGGTGCGGGCGCGATTGTTGGTGGACGTGCTGTATCGCCCGCATAATCCCGATGCCCCGCTGTCTCCATTTGAAGACGTTGAAGGAGATGTACGCCAACGCATCACCTACCAAATTGGACAGCGATTTGACCGGCTGCGCGCATGGCTGCTTGCCGAGCGCGACCTGCCGGACACCCCGCTGGACCACACCTTCAGTCGATTGTTCGGCGAGATATTATCCCAGCCGGGGTTTGGATTTTATCAATCGCTGGCAGCGGGAGAGGTGATAGCGAACCTGATTGAATCGATTCGCAAATTTCGGCGCGTGACGGGAACCGTACCCGTGCCGCAAGTTGCCGCCGATGGCACAACCATAGATATTCTGCCCGATGCCGACTTTCTCAATCAAGCGTACATTCGGCTGGTGGAACAGGGGGTGGTGGCGGCGCTGTACACCCGCAGTTGGGAATCCACGCCCGCCGAAGCCGTGCTGATTGCACCCGCATACACCTATTTGATGAGCAATCGTCCCGTGGAATATCAATTTTGGCTTGATGCGGGCAGTAACGGCTGGTGGGAACGCATTGCCCAACCATTGACGCATCCATTTGTATTGTCGGTAGAGTGGGCAGGCGATAAACCGTGGTCGGATGCGGATGAAGTATCGGCGCAGGATGACCGCTTGCGACGGCTGGCGCTGGGATTAACACGGCGGTGTCGGCGGCACATTTACATCGTCAATGCAGAAATCAACGAGCGTGGATATGAACAGCGCGGGCGGTTACTGCTGGCGCTGCATCAAATGTTGCGGCGATTGGGCAGCGAACAATAGACCTCTTGCGAAAGTCATTGTAGGTCACGTTTTTAACGTGACACCTTGATAATTTGTCATGCTACAAGCGTGACCTACACATGTTTATGCCAATTTAGCTACTTGTTGCAAAAACAATTAACATTTTCGTTTCATTGAGTTTTGCGCGGTTGCCCCGAAATGAATTTCAGGGCTAATAGCCGAAGCCGACTTCCAGTCGGCTTGCACTTTGAGCCTCGAACTTGAGTTCGAGGCAAAAGAGCAAACGAACATCTTGTTTGATTTTGCATTATGCAAGAGGTCTAATGGACAACGAACAATTATATGCAAAACGTGAGACCCAAAACCCGAAATCAATAACCATTCTCGGCGAAGCGGGGCAGGGGGGAACCTATGTTTTGCGCATAGCCATCTCGCGCCCGATAGCGGTGGTTTTCGGGCGATTCAATCGCGGTCAGCCACTCGCCATTTCGGCGGGAAGGTATGTGTATGTCGGCTCGGCAATGGGGATGCGGGGGGCTTCATCGCTCGCTCGGCGGGTGATGCGACACGCGAGCCGCGCTTCCGGCGTTCCCCACCGATTGCACCCCGAATTGGCGGCGGCATTCGCCGCGGCGGGGTTGGGGGCAGGAGACA
>CAYZQQ010000088.1:0-10771 GCA_964480075.1 uncultured Anaerolineaceae bacterium | reverse complement strand
GATCGATTCGGTGACGCGATTTGCAATGGCACAGCGCGAAATCGGGCTGGCAATTGGTGAACCTCCGGCAATGAAAGGGTACACCCCATCGGTTTTTGCCCTGCTCCCGAAACTTTTGGAACGCACCGGCACCGGCAAACGCGGAACCATCACCGGATTTTACACCGTGCTGGTCGAATCGGATGATTTGACCGAACCCATCACCGATGCCGTGCGGTCAATTTTGGATGGACACATTGTGCTATCACGCGATTTGGCGGCACAAAATCACTATCCCGCCATCGACGTGCTGGAAAGCGTCAGCCGGGTAATGCCCGCCATTACCGATGAACCGCATCGCGCCGCCGCCAGCCAGCTTCGCGATTTAATGGCAACCTATAACAAAGCCGCTGATCTCATCAATATTGGGGCGTATGTAGATGGCTCAAACCCGGCAATTGATCAAGCCATCGCATTGATGCCGGACATTCTAAAATTCCTGCGTCAAAAAGCCAATGTCCCCACAGCATACACCGATATACTGACCACGTTGAAATCAATCGCAGATGCCCAACGGCAAATCGCTGCAGAAAGGATTAACGGATGAGCAAAAAAGCTTCGTTTCGATTGCAATCTGTACTGAACTATAAAAGCAGTTTGGTGGATAATCTAGAAACCGAGTTTGCCCAATTGCGGGCATTGCGAAAAAGTGAGGAAGAAGCGCTGGCACATCTGGAGGGCATTGTGCAAACCCATACCGCTTCGTTACAGAAACAGCAGAAGAACGGTGCCCTCAACTGCCAAACCATTGAACTGCATCAAAAGTACCTTAAATTTCTGGGCAATCATGTGGCACGGCAAAAAGTACAGGTAGCAGAAGCCAAAGCCCACGTGGAAACCAAACGTGAAGTATTGGTAAAAACAATGCAAGACCAAAAAACGCTGGAAAAGTTAAAAGACCATCATGTTAGCCGCGAACTGCTGGCGGAAAACCGCCGCGAATCGCGGGTGGTGGATGATTTGGTTACCACCCGGTATGCCCGTAAAGGCTACTCGCATGCTTAATTCAATTATGACCCAATTGCAGCGCACGCTGTACCAAAACGTTCTTTCAAAATTGCAGACAACACTCACCGGCAACCATTCTGCCGGGGTGAGCGGCGGTAGTTTTACCGCACACGCATCTACTTTTGATACCGTTTTTGCCGATATTGCCGGTCGGTACAACCTTGACCCGGCGCTGCTAAAAGCGGTGGCGCACGCCGAATCAAACTTTTCGCCCGACGCTATTTCTCACGCGGGGGCAAAAGGCATTATGCAACTCACCGACCCCACCGCCGAAACGCTGGGAGTGACCAACGTATTCGACCCGGTGCAAAATATCGAAGGGGGCGCAAAATATCTGCGGGCGATGCTTGACCGATATGGCGGCGATGTATCGCTGGCTCTGGCGGCATACAATGCCGGACCGGGTGCGGTGGATAAATGGGGCGGGCTGCCACCATATAAAGAAACGCAAGCATATATCCCCCGGGTACTCAACCTGATTCAGCAATATGAAAAACGAGAATGGACAGTATAAAAAGGAGCGGTTATGGCTGGTATTGTAAACGACCCAACCTTTAAGATTTTGGCTTATGCGCTAAATGGATTATCGGCGCGACAAAAAGCTATTGCCAACAATGTGGCAAATGTGGATACTCCCGGCTACAAAGCCGAACGCGTTCAATTTGAAGACCAATTGCAAACTGCCATCCGCGATACCACTGCCGGCGACAGCGGTTTGCAATTAAAAACCACTAACGGGCGACATATGGGGCACACCACCGCGTTCACCCCATCGCCCATCACGGTGAGAAAACAAACAAATACCATGCGCAACGACGGCAACAGTGTGGATACCGATTTAGAAATGACTCAGCTCGCCGAAACCACGGTGCGGTATCAGGCATTAGCACAGCTCACCGGCATGAAAATCTCACTGCTTAAAAATATCATCCGCGAAAGCCGCTAAACTTCTTTACCTTATTTTTACGTGTCCTTCACACACTCTTTACTGAAAACGATGTGTGCTTGTGATAGAGTACAGTCAGTGAATCTGCCGCATGCGTGGACAGATATTTGCATATCCCAAAACGAAAGGAGGTGAAACTAAATGAATGGAATAAATATTGAAACATTGCTGAACACCGTTGCACCAATGACAATGCCAACCAACATAGCTGCATCATCACAAACAGCAGCGGGTAACGCCGATGGGTTGTTTTTGAGCTTGTTGCAATCGTTTGCCGGAGCTACCGGCGGTGAGGGCACAGCCGAAGACGCGCAGGCAACTGCCACCGCCCCTCCGAACGATTGGTTGGCAACGCTGTTAAATCTGCTGGCTCCCAGCGGCACACCCAATACTCTGCTACCGACGCCGGACTCCACCGGAGAAGCGTCTGACGGAACGGGAGAAACCGTTTCGCTCACTGATATGATGGCAGCCATCCAATCGCTGGCAGGACAAGCGCCGGACAATCCACTCACTGCCGAGCAGGTGATGCGGGCATTCACCGAATCGGTGGGCAAATCAATGCCCGCCGCCGGACAGTCAGCGCCCGCAGTACTTCTGTCGAACAAAAAATTAACAGACACGATGGATGCAATTGTGGAAGAGTTGGGTATGGCGCAAAATCCGACAATTCTTGCCGTATTGACTCAATTACAACAGCCGACTGCCCCACCGACAGTTGCCGACGCGGGCAGCGAGACAGTCGCCGCCTCCGGTGAATCTGTCGTCAATGGCTCGCCACCGGCAATGGTGATAGCACAACTGACAAATGCGGTAAATGGCACAACGCCGCAAAATGCTCCCGCAGCGGCAGCTCAGCCAGTTGCGCCCACAGATACGCCCGTCACCCCCAATGATGGCGGAGCATCCGCTTCCCCGGCGCAACCGGCGCCATCCCCCAAATTTTCGACACCATCACCGTCAATGCCAACGCCCGCCGATGCTCCTGCTGTTGTCAAACCCGCAACAAATTTTGTAGAAACACTGACCACCGCCCAATCAAACCAAACAACCGCCGCACCGACAACACAAGCCGCAGTACCCGTCACACCCGGGGTTCCCGTCGCCGAAACCACCGATACACCGTCCGGCGAGAAATCCGTGGCTCTGCCCACAGACGCACCGACCGTAACCGCACCGCAATCACCTGCCGCGCCGCCGGTTTCAGCACCGGCAGTTGCGGAAGCCCCCGCCGCATCAAACCTGCCCAACATCCCTGCTCTGCATCAAATTGTTGACACTATGGCGGTATTGAAACAAAACGGTCAAACTGCGGTGCGCCTGCATCTGCACCCCGAATCGCTGGGGCAGGTTATGATTCAACTGCATATGAACAACGGCGGAGTGACGGTGCAAATGCTGGCGGAAACCACCAAAGCCCAATCACTCATCCAAAACCATCTGCCGGAGCTGAAAGCGGCATTTTCGACGCAGGGATTAAACACCGGCGCGCTGGACGTTTCGGTGGGTAGTGACGCATCGGCTTTTGCCGCACCCCGTCGTCAAACATTCAACTGGCAATCGAACCCGCGCCGGCACACGTCATCATCGCCGGTGGAAGGCTTGAGCCATGTTCAGCAGATGTCCCAAACACCCAGCAACAGACACGCTTCCGGGCGCATTGATTATCACATTTAATTCTTTAAAAGGAGGGTTTTTATGGCTATAACCGGCGTAACCGATACCAGTCCCATCCAACAGCTACAAAATACACAAAGTTCTGACCAGTCAGTCGGGATGGACGGATTGGGCGAAGACGCCTTTTTGCAATTGCTGCTGGCTCAGCTGAAAAACCAGGACCCGCTCAAGCCGATGGACAACACCGAGTTCATCAGCCAGATGGCGCAATTTAACTCACTCAATCAGTTGATGAGTTTGAACAAAACAATGAGTTCGCTGATAACAGCACAGAATGTAACGCAGGGCAGCGCGCTCATCGGCAAAACGGTTAGCGCCAATTTAGACACCGGCGAAACCGTCTCCGGTGAAGTGAGCGGGATGCAAATTAGCGGCGATAACGTGACGTTGACCGTAAACGGTATTCAGATACCGATAGGCGCTGTCAGCACGGTGACCGACACGCCGACCAGTGACGGTCAGCAGGGAGGGTCGGCAGTATGGTAGATAAAATTCAGCAAGCGATGCTTACCTCAAACAATGCTGCCATCCGGCAAATTCAGCAGGCGCAGCGGCAACACAGCCAACGCTCTGACACCGTTGTTGATAATATCCCTGCATTTGACGAAGTGTTAAAAACCCAGATGGCGCAACCGTCCAGCGTAAAACTTTCGGCGCACGCCAAACGGCGCATTCAGGCGCGAAATATTCCCTTTGGCGCCAACGAAGCCGCCCGTCTTGACCGCGCCGTAGAAAAAGCCGCCCACAAAGGCGCGCGTGATTCGCTGATATTGATGGATGATTTGGCGCTGGTGGTCAGTGTGAAAAATAGGGTGGTCATCACTGCGGTTGATGCTAGAAATCGCAAAGAAGATGTTTTTACCAATATTGACAGTGTAGTTTTAAGTTAAATAGTTTAACCGAAAACAGGTTTACCAGCCGGACCTCTGTGAGGAAGCTGGAAACCATATTACTCAGGAGGTATGTAATAATGATGCGTTCACTTTCGATGGCAATCGCTTCACTGCGAAACCATCAAACGTTTATGGATGTTATTTCCAGCAATATTGCCAACGTCAACACCACGGCATATAAAACTGCTCGCGTCCAGTTTCAAGAATTGCTCAGCCAGACCATTCGCGGTAGCAGTGCCCCCCGTGGCGGATTGGGAGGGTTGAACCCCGTCCAAATCAGTTTAGGGATGGCACTCGGCGGGATTGACACCTCTTTTACGCAAGGCAGCCTAAAAGACACGGGGCGGCTCACCGATTTGGCAATTCAGGGCGACGGCTTTTTTGTACTGAACAGCGGCGACGGTTTTTCTTACGCCCGCGACGGGAATCTTGATGTGGGGTTGGATGGGTCGTTACTGCACCTGACCACCGGGCTAAAAGTTCAGGGTTGGGCAGCCGACCCCAATACGGGTGTCGTTGACACCACCCAACCCATCGGGAATATAAATGTACCCCTGGGACAACGCGTGGCTCGCGCCACCAGTCTGATGGATTTGCAGGGAAATGCAGATGCCAGCACCGTCATTGGCGACAGTTTGAACAGCCGGATGAGCATATATGATTCACTCGGCACGCAACACGAAATTATGGTGACCGCCACCAAAGCATCTGCCAACACGTGGGATTGGTCGGTAACCGACCCCAACGCCGGTTCCAGCGCTATTTCTGCCATTACCAACAACTCCGGCACGGTGACGTTTGATGCCAACGGTTCTTATCTGTCGAGCACTCCCGCCGGTGGGACAACACCGCACCTCACATTTACCACCGGTGCCGACCCGTCAGATGTGGCACTTGATTTCACTGATGTAACCCAATTGGTGGGGTATGGCGACATCGGTATTTCCAACCAAGACGGGTTACCCCCCGGTTCGCTGACCACATTCTCTATGAGTACCTTCGGCGAAGTGAATGGCATCTATTCCAACGGGTTAACGCGCCGATTGGGGCAACTTGCCATCGCCAAATTCTTAAATCCCGGCGGGCTGAAGAAACAAGGGCAAAGCCTGTTTGCCCCGTCTGCCAATTCAGGCTCGGCTCAAATTGGATTACCCGGTCAAGACGGGCGCGGACAAGTGTCATCCGGCTATCTAGAAATGTCGAACGTGGACTTGGCGCAACAATTTACCAGTATGATTGTCGCCGAACGCGGTTTTCAAGCAAACAGCCGTGTTATCACTACTTCTGACCAAATGCTGCAGGAACTGGTCAATCTCGTCCGGTAATAACGCCGAAACATCCATGTAATATCAGGGTACGGGGCGGCTCCCAATTTTTGGCGGGTCGCCCCTGCTTCGTCAAATAATCTTTTATGGGCTATTCTGAAGCATTAACCGCCGCACTGCTAAATACACTCCGCCCCCCCACCATTCAGCCGACCGCCCCCGGTGCGATGTCGGTTGCGGAAGGGCAGTTGATTCGCGCCACGGTGCAGCAGATTACTGACCAAACGGTGTTGCTGAATGTCGCCGGGCAATTGATTTCTGCCAAAACGGATGTTCCCCTGCAACCGCGCCAGCAAGTGCTGCTGAACGTTCAACAGGCAGGACCCGACCAAATTACCCTGCAAATTATTTCCGATTCCGCCACTCCGCCAACCGCTGCCGCGAGTGCATCCACCGCCGCACCGCTGCCCGAATCACTGGCGCAGAACGTGCAGCAGATGCTCGTTTCGTGGGGACTGCCCGCCGATGCAGTGAATGTGCAATTGGCAGAGGCATTGCTCACGCACGCGCACACACTCAATCCGCAAGATGTGCAAGCCGCGCGGCAGGCATGGGTTCAGTTGCCCAACCCCACCCCCGCCGATTTGAATGCGGTGGCATTTTTGCAAACGCACCGTCTGCCGCTGAGCGAAGAAAGTGTGTCGCTGGCGAAAGAATGGCTCAACGGGCTGCTACCCATCGCCAACCGGTTGACTGCCGTGCAGCAAACGCTCACTGCCGTGCTGAATCAGCTCCAACCCGCCGCGCAGAGCAATCCCGCGCTGAATCAACTGACCACCGTACTGCAATCCACGCTGGAACAGATTGCCCAGTGGCACATCACCCCCGATACGCCGCCAACGGAAATCGCCGCACGGCTGGAATCGCTGGTGGTCAATTTGAACACCCCGCCGGAAGCATCGCTGGCGAAACAACCCGCCGTGCTCATCACCGCCAAAGTCACCGTTCCCACCACGAATCAACCGGCAGCCGCAACCGATTCCGGTTCGCCCCCTGCCCTTCCCGCCAGCCAAAACGGTTCCACCGCTCAACCGGCGAATCCATCTGCCGCACCGGAAACACCCGCGCCCGCCGCCAAAGCCGCAACCGTTCCGGCGCGGGGAGCAACTTTACCCGCCGCGCAATCCACGCCCATTGCGCAATCCACACCCAGCGCACCGCACCACGCCGCACCACAAAGCGTGCCCGCCAACACGCCATTGGATAATCCGCTGCACCAGTTGGCGCACATCGTTTCAAACGCGCTGGCGGATGCCAATCTGCCGCCGGGGCAGGCAAATGCGCTACATCAGCTTTCGCAACAGTTGCACAATTTGGCGCAAGATTTGGGCGCGGTGCAACTTTCAAATCTGGCGAACACACTCGCCACTGACACCGGGCAATATTATCTGTTCCCCGTGCCGCTGCATCACGCTGACGGCACGCAGACCACCGCCCGGCTGAAGATTTTCCGCCAGCCGGGGCGACAGTCGGTGAACCCGGAGAACACACGGGTGGCACTGCTGCTCGATTTGCCCAGCCTCGGCGAAATTGCCATTGATTTGACGGTTTTCAAACGGCAAATCAGCGGGCGAGTGCTGACCGGGCAAGCCGAAACCAACGCGCTGGTGGCGGCAAAATTGAGCGACCTGCAATCGCGGTTGAGCGCCATCGGCTACCGGGTGGAGGGGCTTTCCACCGCCATGCTGACCGGAAAAACGAATGATGACACACTTTCGGAAAAACCGGCTGTGCCGCCAAAATTAACCGGTATCGATGTGAGCTTTTAAGATGAAGCATTCGCAGAAACCCAAACCGCAACGAGCCGTCGCCCTGACATACGATAGCGACACTATGCCCGCACCAAAAATCGCGGCGGAGGGGCGCGGTAAACTCGCCGAACGGATTATCGCCCTGGCAGAGGAAAACGGCGTGCCCATTCGCCACGACCCCGATTTGGTGGTGCTGCTGGCGCAACTGGATGTGGGGCAAATTATCCCGCCGGAACTCTATCTCGTCGTCGCCGAAGTGCTGGCGTTTGTTTATCAACTGAAGGGGTGATAGACCGGAGATTGGCGATTCGTGATGCGTGATGCGTGAAACCACGCCATACAAAACCTGAAACTTAAAACTTGAGACCTGAGACTTGAAACCTGAAATCCGAAACCTGAAACAACTTTTCGCCATAATAATTTTGCTGACGCTGGCAATGCCCGTCACCGCGCTGGCAAATGGACCCCTGCCGCTGTCGGCATACCCCCGCCCGAAAAACGATAATGGGCTGAGCATCCATTGGAGCACCAATGTTTACGCACCGGATGACGCTACCACCGATTATTTTGTCAATGAAATTGACGCGATGGGCATCAAATGGGTAAAATTTCTGAATGACCAAACTGATGGTCGTCAGTACGATTATCTGGTACAGCAATTGGTGGGGCGTGGCATTATGCCGGTGATGCGCATTTACACGCCGTGCAATAAACCACTCAACCTCGATTCGCTGGGGAAACTGGTTGACCATTATGTGCCGCTGGGGCTGGTTTATTTTGAATTGTACAACGAGCCGGACATCCCCGGGCGCGATGGCGGCTGGTGCGACAACCCCACTCCCGACCCCGACTATCTGGCGAGCATCTGGACGCCCGCCGCCCGCGAGATTCAGGCGCACGGCGGCTATCCGTCGCTGCCGTCCATTTTCCCGATGGGGAAAAACGTGCCCGGCTGGGAAAACAGTTTCTTCCAGCGATTTTTGCACGCCATCAAAGCGCAGGGAAACACCTCCGTGCTGTATCGCAGTTGGGGCGCAGTGCATAATTATTTCATCAACCATCCGCCCGACTATCCGCAAGACCCGGTGAATCTGACCGGGCGCGCGCTCACCCCCGCCGAAATTGAAAAATACGGGCTGGACGAGCATCAGGTGTTCGCCATCAATCAAGCCCGCACCACCCAGCACCAACCGGGCGGCTTTTATGTCGGTGATGACCCCACGCTCGATGTGACGGGATTCCGGCAATTTATCGCCTATCATGACCAGTTCACCGAGTTGTTCGGGTTTGAAATTCCGCTCATCAGCACCGAAGGGGGCGCGACGGTGGGCAGTTGCGAAGACCCGCGCTATCCCTGCGTGAAAGCGCAAATGCAAATGGATTGGACGCTGGAAGCCTATCAATATATGCTCGATGATGCGCCCGATTATTATTTTGCGATGAACACTTGGCTCATCGCCCAAAAAGCACTCGATTATTTCGGTGGCACGGTGTGGGAAGACAATGCATGGTATCACGACCGCAAGGGGAACCACTTGCCAGTGGTGGACGCGCTGAAACGCCATCCCCGCAAAGGCGAACCGCGTCACGACCAAAAAGCCGCCAACCACTGGCAGCCCCATCGGAGCATCGCCCCGCAAGCGGTCATCGCCGGGGACGGCACGGGCGGTGACACGCCCACCGCACCCGTCTCCCGACCGGCGGGGCATTCGCTGGCAAACTATCCGCATCCCCCCGACGATAACGGGCGCGGCATCCATTATGTGCCCACCATTTTGGGGCAACCCACCGACCAAGTTGACCGTTTCGTCGCGGAAATAAAAACGATGAACATCAAATGGGTAAAAATTATGCAGGGCGACACGCCCAAAGTAGAACACAATTATCTGATTGAGCAACTGGTCGCCAACGGCATTGAGCCGATTTTACGGGTGTACAAACCGTACAACAACCCGTACCGGCATCTGGTGGAACTGGTTCCGCAGGCGCAGGCGCTCGGTGTGCATTATTTTGAATTATACAACGAACCGAATATCGCCGGTTTTCCGGGCGGCTGGCGCGATGGCGAGTCCATCAGCGTTGACCGGATGCTCAATTTGTGGATTCCGGCGGCGGAAACCGTTGCCAAATTGGGCGGCTATCCGGGCTTGCCCACCCTCGCGCCCGGCGGCGATTATGAAGATATGCAATTTCTGCAAGAATTTCTGGACGGATTGAAGGCGCGCGGGCGCACCGACACACTGAACCGGGCATGGTTGCCGCTGCACAATTATTTTCTGAACCACCCGCTCGATTATCCCGACGACCCGGTCAATCAAAACAGTGTGCCGCTCACCGCCGCCGAAATCAATTCGCGGGGGCTGAACAGTTATTTTGTGGCAACCATCAACACCGCGCGGCTCAAAGAGCGCATCAAAAAAACATATCGCATCGGTACAACCATTGATGAAGATTCAAACGGTTTCCGCAAATTTGAGGCATACGGGCATATCTTTTTCAAAAAATTCGGCTGGTATATTCCCATCATCAGCACCGAAGGGGGCGCAATTGCGGGCGATTTTCAAGACCCGCGCTACCCACCGGTGAGTGAAAATGATGTCACCAACTGGACGTTGACGGCATATCGTGATATGCTTGAAGATGTACCGGCATACTATTTTGCTTTCACGCCGTGGCTGCTGGCGAATGCCGCCGGTGGACACTGGGATGCCGCATGGGAAAAAGCGGCATGGTACAAAATTGACGGTTCAACCCTGCCGGTGGTGAACGCGCTAAAAACCGACCCCGCCCGCCTGAAAACGCGAAATTGGCGCGCACAGATTGCCGCGTTGGAAACACCGTTGCGCCCCACTGCCGCACCAAGCACGGCATCTGCTGCACCACAGAGCGTCGCACCGGCAACTCCCCCGACGATGGCTGCCAACAGCGCCAAAATTGTCGCCGCGCGGGGAAATGGCACGGCGTGGAAAGTCGTTTCGGCGCAGTGGAAACCGTCCGCCACACCGTACCCGCATCTGTATATCGATATAAAGAATGCTGCGGGAACTCTGTTGAAAAATGTGCAGGTCAGCGTGCGCTGGAGCGGCGGCTCGACTATTTTGATGCCGGGTGGCAGTCGCAACCACACCGTTT
>CAYZQQ010000087.1:0-10778 GCA_964480075.1 uncultured Anaerolineaceae bacterium | reverse complement strand
CTCATCACCACCACCCCCGTGTTCGACGGGCGTTCCTTCGGCACCAACATGCTGGAAGCCGCGCTGACGGCGTATGCGGGCAAAGGTCGCGTGCTCGCCAACGCGGAACTCATCGCGCTGGTGGATGAGCTGGGGATTGCGCCAAATGTGCAGAAGCTGAATTGAAAATAGAGTTGCAAAACAAGAGATATAAGCGAATGTACAAATTGAATAAAAAAGAACGACGAAACTTGAAGAAGATTTCTGAAACAAATTATATGCAACCATCTCTGAAATTTATTGATAGATTAATTTCAGATTCTAGCGATGTAAAGGCAGATTGGAAAGATGTTTTTAACCGGTTATATGAAATTTTAGTTAATACAAAAAGTGATGTGGATATATTACTTGAGGCGAGGAAAAAAGCGGGAGAAATAAAAAGCATTGAACAAGCAAGAAAAAGTATTGCAGGGAACGCGTTTTCAAACCTTGTGGTATATACTTTTTTGCAAAATAAAATTCAACAAAACATAAAGCCAGAAGTTTTTATTACGAGTAAACCATCTGACATCAAGGACTTTAACAAAATAGCAACGATCCATGTTGATGGTGAAACACAAAAACCAGATGTGGATTTAATCATTTATACAGAACAAAATGATAATACAGTTGATAAATGTATCATTCTATCGTTAAAAACTTCTTTGCGGGAGCGAGCTGGACAAACCTACAAGTGGAAGCTTTTAATGGAAATTGCCACGACAGAAAATTCCATCAAAGAAAAATATAATATTGAGTACAATCCTAAAAATATGCCGCTTGTGTGTTTTGCAACAGTGAATTTTTATGATGAAATAAATAACCTGCAACATAGAGGGATGTTTAAGTTTTTTGATAATTCATTTATTGGCAAACCTATCAATACGGATTTTATAAACTCACTGTCTAATTTGATAGATTATGTGAACGAGGTTTTATGAAGTACAAGGTAGAACGAAACACAAAATACGATTTCACCGGGCAATCTTATGCTTCGAGATATCCCAATTTACACAGATATCCGGCTACAATGTTGCCTCAAATAGGCATTGGAATATTAAAAGAACTTAATATAAAATCAGGCAAGTTACTTGACCCATATTGTGGCTCCGGATCTTCTTTCGCTTCGGGATTAGAGATAGGCATCAATGAAATGTACGGTTTTGATATTAACCCACTGGCAGTTTTGATTTCCAAAGCAAAATTTACACGAATTAACATTACAGAAGCTAGGATTGAGAGCCAGAGAATAAGAACGAATATATATGAATTTTTAAAGGTAGAAAATAATATTGATGAATTGAATGCACCAAATATTAAAAATATTAATTACTGGTTTTCTAAAGAAGTGGTTCAAAACTTAACAGTATTGAAATATTTTATCCATCAAATCAATGATAAAGCTATTAAAAGACTGTTTTTGATACCATTTGTAGAGACAGTCAGAGAATGTTCTTATACTAGAAACGGAGAATTTAAATTATATCGAATCAAACCACAATTAATTTTAGATTTTAACCCCGATGTTTACGGTGTATTTTTTAAGAAATTGAAAAAAGTGCTGGATATTTATCAAGTAATATATTATCCTAAATTGAAGGATAGTGTAAATATATTAATTGAACGTAAAAAATTCCAAGCCAAAGAAGAATATTTCAATGTGGTTTTGACAAGTCCACCTTATGGTGATAGCAAAACAACAGTAGCATACGGACAATTTTCAAACTTTGCAAACGAATGGCTCGGTATCAGTTATGCGAGAAAAATAGATAATATGTTGATGGGAGGAAAGGTCGAAAAGAAATTATACAGAGAGGGATTAATAGCAGGTTATGTGCATGAAATTTATAAAGCATCAGATAAACGAGGTTATGAAATTTCCACATTTTACAGAGATTTAGACTTTTCAATTAATGAAGTGGCAAAAAGTGTTGCAAAGAATGGATATGTCATATATATTGTTGGCAATCGAACCGTGAAAGATGTTCAACTTCCTACTGATCAATTTATTGCTGAAAGATTTGAACGCAATGGTTATAGGCATTTGATAACATATGAAAGACTGCTAGGCAACAAATCAATGCCGTTAAGGAATTCCCCCACAAACAAAACAGGCGCAAAAAAAAATACAATGTTGGCTGAATATATTGTTGTTTGTCAAAAAACATAAGTTTCTTGATGAAAGTAGCTCCCTATGACCCAACCCTTCTTTTCCGATATGGACAAATACCTCTTTGCCGAGGGGAACCACGAGCGCATTTATGAGAAACTCGGCGCGCATATTACCGAGATTGACGGCGTGACAGGGGTGCATTTTGCCGTGTGGGCACCCAACGCCAAAACCGTCTATCTTGAAGGCGATTTTAACTTTTGGAACAGCGCCGAACACCCGATGCTGAGTCTGGGTGAGAGCGGGGTATGGACTCGCTTTGAACCGGGGTTGAGTATCAGCGCGCTGTACAAATTTCGCATCGAAACCCACGACGGGCGGCTGCTGGAAAAAGCCGACCCCTACGCTTTCGCGGCGGAATTGCGCCCCCAAACTGCCTCGGTGGTGACCGATTTGGACGTCCACACATGGAACGATGCCGACTGGCTCACTCGCCGCGCCGAGACGCAAGCGCTGGATGCGCCCATCGCCGTGTATGAACTCCATTTGGGCAGTTGGCGGCGCGGCGAAGGCAATCGCTATCTGACATACGCCGAACTCGCTGACCAGCTCATCCCTTATGTAAAAGAGATGGGCTATACTCACCTTGAATTGCTGCCCATCGCCGAACACCCCTTCGATGGCTCGTGGGGCTATCAGGTGGTGAATTATTTTGCGCCCACCAGCCGCTTCGGTTCGCCGGAAGACTTTCAGACATTTGTGGATGCCTGCCATCAGGCGGGTATCGGCGTGATTGTGGATTGGGTTCCCGCCCATTATCCCAAAGATGCCCACGGGCTGGGCGAATTTGACGGCACGCATCTGTATGAGCACGCCGACCCCCGCAAAGGCGAGCACAAAGATTGGGGCACATACATTTTCAACTATGGGCGAAATGAAGTCCGCGCATTTTTGCTGTCGAATGCCGTTTTCTGGTTCGACAAATATCACATTGACGGGCTGCGGGTGGATGCAGTGGCGTCAATGCTCTATCTGGATTATTCACGCAACAATGGCGAATGGATTCCCAATATTTACGGCGGGCGCGAAAATCTGGAAGCCATTTCATTTTTGAAACGCTTCAACGAAGTGACGCACGGCATTTTCCCCGATATTCTCACCTGCGCGGAAGAATCTACCGCCTGGCCCCAAGTGTCGCGTCCGGTGTATCTGGGGGGTCTCGGTTTCGATTTGAAATGGAATATGGGCTGGATGCACGACACGCTTGATTATATGAACAAAGAACCCATCCACCGCAAATATCACCATAACGAACTGACATTTTCGTTGATTTACGCCTTCAACGAGCAATTTATTTTGCCGCTGTCGCACGATGAAGTAGTGCATCTGAAAGGGTCAATGGTGGCGAAAATGTCTGGCGACGACTGGCAGAAATTTGCCAATTTGCGAGCATATTACGGCTACATGTATGGGCATCCCGGCAAAAAATTGCTGTTTATGGGCGGCGAGTTTGGGCAATGGACGGAATGGGACTTTGAACATTCGCTGAAATGGGATGAATTGAATTATCCGCCGCACCGGGGTTTGGCGCGGTTGGTTGCCGATTTGAACCGACTGTACCGTGAGCATTCCGCGTTTTTTGAGGTTGATTTTGAACCGAGCGGCTTTGAGTGGATTGATGCCAACGACAGCGAAAACAGCGTCATCGCCTTTTTGCGTTATAACCGCGCCCGCGATGAATTTTTGGTGTTTGTGTGCAATTTTACCCCCGTGCCGCGCGAAAATTATCGCATCGGCGTGCCGGAAGATGGCTTTTATGCCGAGTTGCTCAACACCGATGCAGACATCTATTGGGGCGGCGGCGTGGGCAATTTGGGGGGCGTACAGAGCGACCCGGAACCGTGGCACAATCAGCCACATTCCATCAACTTAACCCTGCCGCCCCTCAGTACCCTGATTTTGAAACGGGTGGAAAGTCGGTAAACTATTAGTATGATTGCACTATTGGACATCAAACGGGTTGCGAAAAAAATTGGTGTGGCGGCTAATGCCGAACAGGTCATCCTGTTTGGTTCGCACGCGCGCGGCAATGCGCACGCAGAAAGTGATGTCGATTTGTTCATCATCGCTGATAGCCACGAGCCGCGCTTCAAACGCTCGCGCAAACTGTACAAACTGTTTTCGCCCTATCCGTTCAGTATGGATTTGCTGGTGTACACCCCTGAAGAAGTCGAAGCCGGGAAGCAAACCCCACTGTCATTTGTTTCTGCCGTGCTGCGCGAAGGAAAGGTGGTTTATGAGCGCCGAGTTTGATTTAGCGCGTCAGTGGCTCGCCAAAGCCCAAAGTGATTTGCTCAATGCCGACAACAATCTGGCTGCCGAACAAATCCCATACGACACGGTATGCTTTCATTGCCAGCAGGCGGCTGAAAAACTATTGAAAGCCGCCTTGATTGTCTCCGGTCAACATCCCCCGCGCGCTCACGATTTGATGATCCTGTTGGAAAATATTCAGGCAGATTATCTGGACGTTGAACAATTGCGTGACCCTCTGGCAATTTTGATGCCGTATGCCATCGAAATTCGCTACCCGGATGACTGGTTCATGCCGTCATCAGAAGATGCCCGCGAAGCCAGAGATATGGCCGGGCAGGTTTTAGATTGGGTGCGAAAAACATTTCCCCAACTTTTTCAATTGAGTTCTAAATAATGCCAAAAACCACCGCCATCGGTTGCTCGAATATTGCGTTCATCAAATATTGGGGCAATGCCGACCATACTCTGCGAATTGCCGCCAATCCGTCTCTGTCGATGAATCTGGCAGACCTGACTATCACCGCGACAGTGCAATTTGCGCCCGACTTTCCTTCTGACATGCTGACCATCAACGGCGAACCTGTGACCGGCGGCGCGGCGGAACGGGTTTTCCGCCAAATGGACATCATCCGCCGGAAGGCAAAATTTTCACATCGCGCGAAAATTGCCACCGAAAGCAACTTTCCGGCGGGCGCGGGAATTGCCTCCAGCGCGGCGGCGTTTTCTGCGCTGGCGGTGGCGGGTGTGGCGGCGGCGGGACTCTCGCTGTCAGAAGCGGAACTGTCGGCGTTGGCGCGGCGTGGTTCCGGCTCGGCGTGCCGCTCGGTGCCGCCCGGATTTGTACAGTGGCTCGCCGGCGGCACGGACGAAACTTCGTTTGCCGAAAGCATCGCCCCCGCCGGTCACTGGGATTTGGTGGACATCGTTGCCATTGTCAGCGCGGCACACAAAACCGTCGGCTCCACCGGCGGGCACGCGCTCGCCGATACCAGCGCGCTGCAAGCGGCACGGGTCGCCACGGCAGAAGAACGGTTCATCGCCGTGAAAAATGCGGTGCTGGCAAAAGATTTGCCCGCGCTCGGCACAATTATCGAAGAGGATGCGGTGATGATGCACGGGGTGATGATGACCAGCCGCCCGCCGCTATTTTACTGGCAACCCGCCACGCTGGCTGTCATTCACGCCGTGCGCCAATGGCGCGCCGATGGCATCCCCGTGTATTTTACCATTGATGCGGGTCCGAACGTCCACCTGATTTGCGAACGTCCCCGTGCGGACGTGGTCGGATTGTTGGTGCGGGCACTCCCCGGCGTGCAAAAAACCTTGCGCAGCGGTGTCGGCGGCGGTACGAGAATAGTGAAAAATGAAAAATGAAAAAGGCAGAATATATTGAATATGCGGATAGACCTCTTGCATAAGTTGCCAAACTGGCATAAATATGTGTGGGTCACGCTTGCAACGTGACAGATTATCAAGGTGTCACGTTAAAAACGTGACCTACAATGATTTTTGCAAGAGGTCTAATCCGGTAATTGCACGCCTCGCAGTGGCACATAGCCGTGTCTGCCGGCGGCAGAATGGACAATCGTCCCTCCACAGGCTATAATTTCCCCAGAAAAAAATTAGGGGTTGCACATGACAACAGTTATTGTGTTCATTTTAATATTGAGCCTGCTCATTTTTGTGCATGAGCTGGGACATTTTGTCACTGCGAAAAAAGCGGGCATCGTGGTTGAAGAATTTGGCATTGGTTATCCGCCGCGCGCGGTAAAGTTGTGGCAGGATGAAGGTAAAATCACACTCGACGGGCACGAATTCATCATCGGGCGCAAAACCAAAGTGCCGAAAAACATGCAAGTTGGCGGCGTGGTGTCGGTGAGCACATTGTCGCGCCCCGACGGTAGAATGGAAGTCACCGAAATTGAAGTGTTTGACCCGGAAAAAGACGATTTGTCCGGAAAAATCACCACCATTGTTGAAGGTTTGGAAAAACCCACCGAATACACCCTCAACTGGATTCCCTTCGGCGGATTTGTGAAAATGTTGGGCGAAGAAGACCCCAGCGCCCCCGGTAGCTTTGCCAGCAAAAGCAAAAAAGTGCGTTTTACGGTGTTGGTTGCCGGTGCGATGATGAATCTCATCACCGCCGTGATTGTGTTCACCATTATGTTTTTTACCGGACAGCCGGAGCCGGTGGGCCCCACATACATTACCGATGTCGCGCCCAATTCTCCGGCGGCGCAGGCAGGCATTCAATCCAACGATATTGTGCTCAAAGCGGATGATACCACCATCGAATCGTCGGAAGATTTGGTACGCTATACGCGTGCCCATCGCGGCGAGCAGGTGACGCTGACGTTGTTGCGTGACGGTGGAACCGTGCAAGCATCGCTGGTGCCGCGCAAAAATCCCCCGCCCGGCGAAGGGTCAATGGGCATCGGTATTTTTACACGGTACACCCGGTTGAAAACCGAAGATGTGACGCCAAACTCTCCGGCGGCAAAAGCCGGATTGCAATCGGGGGATATTCTGTTGACTGCCAACGACCTCATTTTGGCGTTGCCGGAACAGTTGAATACCTATTTGGATACGCATCCCAAAGCGGTGAAACTCACCGTGCAGCGCGGCGACCGGCAATTGACGCTCGATATTGCACCTGAGACGGTGACGGTCGGGGCGGAGACAACGCGCGTGGCGCTTGACACACCGCAGGAAGTGCCGGCGCTGGGTATCACCGCCAGCGCCAGCATCACCGAAGAGCGTATCACCCGGCTGCCGCTGGGGCAGGCGTTTGTCGGCGGTCTCACCGCTACCGGCGGTATCATCGTCCAAACCTTCACCGTGCCGATAGAGGTGATTCGTAAAGCTATTCCCGCCGAAGTCGCTCGTCCGGTGGGACCCGCCGGTATTTATCAAATTACCGATTCGGCGGTAAAAGCAGCGCAGCGTTCCAACGTTATCTATCCTATTCTATTTGTGATGGCAATATTGAGCACCGCGCTCGGCGTGACCAACCTGCTGCCCATCCCTGCGCTTGATGGCGGACGAATTATGTTCATCATCATCGAAGCCATCCGAGGCAAACGCGTGCCGCCGGAGCGAGAGGGGGCAATTCATCTTATCGGGTTGATGTTATTGCTTGCGCTGATGCTGGTAATCAGCTATTATGATGTGACATCACCGGTGGATGTTTCCGGCATATTCCGATAACCAAACGAATTTGTTGAAGTTTTTGTTTGGCTGAAATTTAGCTACGAATTTCACGGATTTTAATGTCATACCGGAATTTCCCGTAGGAAAATATCCGATATCCACAGCGAAAACTATAGATTCCCGTTTTCGCGGGAATGACAATCTGAAATATTTGCTATGACCGAACAACAACAGCCATCCCGCATCATTCGTTGCAAATATTGCCATACGCCTGCCCCAGACTATTTGCGCGTATGTCCCGTTTGCGGCGCAAATCTAGAAGCGCGACCGTTTCCATATTCACCGATAGCTGCAGGGATTGTGGTAGCTGCTGTTATTATCTGGGGCATCATAGTGCTGGCGCCCATTGCCAAAACTCAATCGCAACGAGTGACGCAATTTATCAACCCGCCCACCGAAACACCGACCCCCACCCGCACCGCTACCCCCACATTGGTCCCCACCGCAACCAACACGCCAACTTCCACCCGAACACCCATTCCAACGGCAACCCCATCACCCACCATCACCCCATCGCCCACCCCTACCGAAACCCCATCGCCGGAGCCGACACGCCCCAATTTACCCACCAACACCCCTGCGCCAACCGCCACCGCCACCCCACGGTTTGGACAAATATCTATCGTCACCCCGGATGACGGAGCACAATTTACCGGCGGTCAACCGGTGGTTTTGCAGTGGGAACCGGCGGGCGACTTGGCAGACGATGAATGGTATGCCGTGCGGATGACATGGCTGGAAAATGGCGAACGGGCATTCGGTGGCACAAATACCAAAGATGCATTATGGCAAATTCCGCCGGAGCAGTATTATGGCAAAGCCGATCAGGGAACCGGACGGGTGTATGAATGGCATGTATTTGTAGAGAAAGTTACCACTGATGCCAGTGGGAAAAAAGTTGGCGAACCGATGAGTCTTAATAGTGAAACTCGGACTTTCTTCTGGCCATAGGAGGATAAAATGGAAAAAACTTTTAATGAACTGCTGACACATTTAAGCGACCATAATACTCGATTGAGTATCGCGATGTTGCATGGATTATCTGAAATGACGGCGGAAGCGTTTGCCGGATTTATGGAAACGTGGGCAACGATGCAACCGGAACGGCGTCAGAAACTTCTGGAAAATTTAACAGAAATTACCGAATATAGTTTTGAAGCCGATTTCGATATGATTTTCATTATGGCATTGGACGACCCGAATACCGCTGTGCAAATACACGCCATCAAAGGATTATGGGAAAATGAATCGACGCAGTTGGTGCAGCCGTTTTTATATTTGTTAAAAGAAGGTCAGACCAGCGATGTTCGTGCCGCTGCCGCCAGCGCATTGGGAAAATACGTGTATCTGGGCGAGATGGAGGAAATTGATGCCGAAATACAAACGCTGGTAGAGCAGGCATTGCTTGATACCGTTCGGCTGGCTAACGAATCGTTGGAGGTACAACGCCGCGCCGTTGAATCGCTTGCATTTTCCAGCCGGGAAGGGATTGACCGGATTATCGAAGCTGCCTATTACCACGATGACGAATTGATGCGGGTGAGCGCCGTTTTTGCAATGGGATGCAGTTCAAATCCCAAATGGGGGAAAATTGTTATCTCTGAACTGGAGAATGACAGCTCTGCCGTTCGTTTTGAAGCCGCGCGAGCGTGCGGTGAACTGGGGATAAAGTCCGCCGTTGGGCGACTTATACGCATGGTTAACGAAGATGCCGACCCGGAAGTGCAGGGCAATGCCGTGTGGGCGCTGGGACAAATTGGCGGCAAAAAAGCCGGAGATGCATTGGAACAGTTGACCCAATCAAGCAATGAAGCCATCCGCGAGGCGGCAGAAGAGGCGCTGGAGGAGCTAAATATGTTCGATAGCGCCGCATTGATGTTTGATTTCGACCCGGAGACTGCCCGTGATGCCCTCGACTGGGATGACGAGCCTGATGACGACGATGATGACGGGTTTGACACATACAGTTTGAATTGATGATAGACATTCGATAAAAGCATCGGGGAATTGTTGCACCCCGCGAGTTGTTATGTGGAACACTTTTTACAATGTGCTATTCCCCATCACGTTGATTGCCGGGTTGGGATTTTTACTTGACCGTCGGTTTCAAATCGACACAAAAAGCCTGTCGCGGCTGGTGGTATACCTTGCCAGCCCGGCGTTGGTTTTTAGTAGTGTCAGCCGTTCCACGCTTGATGGTCGTGAGTTGGGACAATTATTAACATTCACCGTGGTGATAATGTTTTTGATTGCCGGCATAAGTTGGGGAATGGCATACGGATTGCAGCTTGACCAAAAAACCGCCAGCGCGTTCACCCTTTCCAGCACACTCATTAACGCAGGAAACTTTGGGCTGCCGTTTATAACCTTCGCTTTTGGCGATGCCGGGTTGGGGCGGGCGGCAATTGTGTATACCGGCACATCCATTGTGGCGAACACGCTGGGGGTATTTTTGGCGTCACGCGGGTCGGCGTCGGTATGGGAATCGCTAGGGAATGTGTTGAAAGTACCGTTGCCATACGCGCTCGCCGCCGGGTTGATGGTCAATTTTGGCATGCTTTCCATAACGCCACCGCTGGCGCGGTCGTTTTTGCTATTAGGTGGAGCGGCAGTCCCGGTAATGTTGATTATTTTGGGGGCACAATTATCACGGGTACGGTTTGGCAGCCAAATGCGGTTGGTCGCGTTGGCGAGCGGTCTAAAATTGGTGGTCACGCCAATGGTCGGCATACTTTTGGCTCGGGTGATGGTGTTGCACGGGCTTACTGCCGATGTGTCCATCATTCAAACCAGTATGCCAACGGCGGTCATCTCAATTGTGCTCGCCGATGAATTTGGCAGCGACACCCGGTTTGTCAGTAGCGCAGTGGTTGTGTCAACACTGGTTAGTTTAGTATCGCTGATGGTACTCACTCAAATCTTTGTGTAGAATCCGGAAGTTACAAATTATATTAACTCACCTTACGCAGTCGAGGATTTGACAAAATCAAAATCATGGTATTGTTGGTGAAAATCCCGAATTTCGAGTTTTCCCCATCCCCTGTATCCCCCCTTCCCGCCGAGAAGGGGGGACGCGAAGCGGTTTCTTCATCAGGGGGTCAGGGGGAGGGGGGAAAATATC
>CAYZQQ010000086.1:0-10797 GCA_964480075.1 uncultured Anaerolineaceae bacterium | reverse complement strand
GTGTGAACCCGTTTTTGAAGGTCTTCCCAAATTCGCTTTCGGCGAGCGCGTTTTCCACTGTTTCCGGGTCAAGCGCCAGATATTCTGCATAGTTTTTTATAAATCCGCGTGCCATGGGCAACGATGGAAACACGTCAAATGTTTCTTCTTCAATAGCGACCATGAAACGGGGTTTAATCTTTAATTCGGTTTCCAGTTGTTCCGGCGAGAGATTTTTTTCTTCTCGCGCCGCCTTAAATAAGTTCCCAAAATTTCCCAACGAACAGCTCCTCGATGATTTCGTAGTCTTCTATCATAGTCTGACGCCCATAAAAGTCAAGTTTGCCGCCCCCGGCAAGCCGTCATTTTACCCACAATCCGGATGACGATTTCACTGGACATAACGTAACGATGTTTTCCAAAACTATGGCTTTCTGTTACACTATGGGGTATGAAACGGATGGAAAACTTGCCACCCGATTCAGTGCGGCGCGATGTGCTGGAGCGGGTGGCGCGAGCAATGTTAGCTGTGACAATTATCGCCTTTGTAATTGTGGCGGCGATTGTGGTGTGGCATGTGGCGGAAGCGAAGAAAATGGCGGCAATTGCCGCCGCACCGACGGCATCGGCTCAGCCCGCACCCTCGCCGACATACGACCCGTCACAGCCGCTGGTGGGCATCGTGTCCGGGCACAGCGGTTCCGATTCGGGCGCGGTGTGTCCGGATGGATTGACAGAAGTTGCAATAAATCGAACAATTGCGCAGGAAGTTGTAAATTTACTGCGTTTAAAAGGGGTGGATGCACTGCTGTTGCAAGAATTCGACCCGCGCTTGCAAGGCTTGCGAGCCAACGCGCTGGTGAGCATCCATGCCGATAGCTGCAACGTGCCGGGCGCAACGGGGTTCAAAGTCGCCCGCGTTACCGATAGCGCCATCCCGCAGGCAGAAGATGCGCTGGTGCAGTGCATCATTAAAAAATACGGCAGCGAAACCGGATTGCCACTGCATCCGGGCAGTGTCACCGATGATATGACCAACTATCATGCTTTCCGCGATATTGACGCGCAAACGCCGGGTGCCATCATTGAAACCGGATTTATGCTGGACGACCGCTATTTGCTGGAAAAACGCCCAAAAGTTGTGGCGCGCGGCATTACATTGGGCATTTTGTGTTTTCTGGATGGGGAAAATGGTGGATAAAAAAACATTGCTGGACAAAATGCAATTCGATTGGCAGCGATTGGTTTCGGCGGTGGAAGGTGTGCCGCACGATGCGCTGGAGCGCGCCAAGCTGGAAAACGGGCGGAGCATCAAAGCGGCGTGCTGCCTGCTCACGGCGTGGGATGGCGAAACGATGCGCCGCATCCGTTTTGCCACCGACGACCGCGCCGAACCGCCGCACGACCCGCGCGAGGCTCAGTTTTGGTCGACATGGGAACAAAAGCAAATTGAGGTAAAAAGCATCATGCCCATGCGGGGGGTGATGATTGATATGATTGGCACGCGCCGCCGGTTGCTGGAAAAAATAAGGGCATTGGATGACACCCAATTTGGGCAGTGGCTTGCCGCCGACCCGCATGCCGGGTCGCCACAATTTGCCGAAGTTGCCGCAATGGTGCAAGCATGGCGTGAAACATGGAATGGAGAACATCTGTCGACAGGAGGAACATTATTGGGTGGGCTAAAAAACCTATTCGGTCGCAGGCGAAAATAAATTCACAATTTGCAAAAACAGAGTGGGTGGGGATAATATTATTTGGGCGATTTACCCAAAATAATTGCCCGATTTTTGTGCCGAAACTTGAAAGACGGCACGTAAATTCCTTCAATATAGCCGTATAGAATTACAATCAAAGGAGATTTGTAACTATGGCAAAAGACCGAGTCATCATTATGGGCGCTGCCGGGCGCGATTTTCATAACTTCAATACGGTTTTCCGCGATAATCCCAATTATAACGTGGTTGCATTCACCGCCACCCAAATTCCCAACATCGACGGGCGCACTTATCCCCCGGAACTCGCCGGGAAATTGTACCCCCATGGCATTCCCATTTACGCGGAATCAGAGTTGACACGGCTCATCAAAGAATTTGATATTGACCAAGTGGTGTTCAGCTATTCTGATGTGCCGTATGATTATGTGATGCACAAAAGCGCCGCAGTGATGGCAGCCGGGGCAGATTTTCGGTTGCTGGGGCGCGATGAAACGATGCTCAAAAGCAGCAAACCCGTCATTTCCATTTGCGCCGTGCGCACCGGTTGCGGCAAAAGCCAAACCACGCGAGCCGTCTCGGACATCTTGAAAAAAATGGGCAAAAAAGTTGCTGCGGTGCGACACCCCATGCCCTACGGCAATTTAGTGGCGCAAGCGGTGCAACGATTTGCAGAACTGGATGATATGGACGAATACGAATGTACCATCGAAGAGCGCGAAGAATACGAGCCGCACATCGTCAACGGCACTATTGTGTATGCCGGGGTGGATTACGAGAAAATTCTGCGCCGCGCCGAAGCCGAAGTTGATGTGGTGCTGTGGGATGGTGGCAATAACGATTTGCCCTTCTTTAAACCGGATTTGCACATTGTGGTGGTTGACCCGCATCGTCCCGGACACGAATTGAGCTATTTCCCCGGCGAAGCCAATCTGCGCATGGCAGATGTGGTGGTGGTCAACAAAATGGGCACCGCCACCCCGGAAGGCATCGAAACCGTGCTGAAAAATGTCGCCGAATTGGTGCCGCACGCCACGATCATCAAAGCCAATTCGCCCGTCTCGGTGGCAGACCCCGCCACCATCAACGGCAAACGAGTGCTGGTGGTGGAAGATGGTCCCACGCTGACCCACGGCGGTATGGCGTATGGCGCCGGTGTGGTTGCCGCGCAAAAATTCGGGGCGGCAGAATTGGTTGACCCGCGCCCGTATGCGGTCGGCTCCATTAAAGCCACGTTTGAAAAATACACCACCACCGGCACGGTGCTCCCGGCGATGGGCTATGGCGAAGCGCAGATGAAAGAGTTGGAAGAAACCATCAACGCCACCGATTGCGATATGGTGGTCATTGCCACGCCCATTAATCTTGGGCGGCTATTGAAGCTGGAAAAGCCGAATGTCCGCGTGACATACGATTTGGCAGAAATCGGCGAACCACAACTGGCGAAGGTCGTCGCCGGGGTTTTAAAATAGGTTTGGCGTAAAATAAAGAAGCGGTCGGATAATTGTCCGACCGCTTCTTTTATGGAGCCGCGAGTTTCTGTTACCGCATATCTTGCGCTTGCTGATGGTATTCCGCCAGCCAGCGGGTGAATCGCTCTTCTTCCGAAGTTCGTTCTTTTTGTTTTTGGTCATCTCTGAATTGCACCCAATATTGAAAGATCTGCTGTTGCACAACTTTGGGGTAATAGAGGTTTCTGAAAACAAATGGGTCGCCCACCGATGCAGTTTTTATCTCCACATCACCCAGCCGCAGTAAGCGTGCCAAAAAATTAGGGATATTAAAGTTGATGTTTTGTACATTATCGAATGTGGTTTCGTTGACATCCTCGCCGCGCAATTGCAAAACAGGGCGATTCCGCTGGATAATCTTTGTTTTTGTTACCTCATAACTGATTTTCCGCCAGTTATCGTGCTGATATGCAAACCAGAAGCCGACAATTAGCCACGGCAATACCAACCCCAGCGCAAAATCCGGAAAGGATTCAAAAAACGGTTTCATCCCCACCAGCGCGGCAAACATCAAATAAGTGGTCAAGAGCCACACCACAGCAGGTTGCCAAATTTCGCGCAGCCAAATTATATGATGGCGGCGCCAGATAATTGTTCCATCCGGTTTTTTTTGATACACCCGCGGCAAGATAAATCCGAAAATCCGTTTTAAATCTATCGGGATGCGTTTTTTCTGCTCTGGTGCTTTTGGGGTTTTTAGCGGCTCTACTGCCACTTCGCGCGACAAAATTTGTTTGTGGACCGCCGTTTTGATGGCAGAGATGTCGGCGGCTTTAGAACGTTCCTTTGCTTTTCGCACCTCGCGAAGGATGAGACCTTTTACCTGCTCACCATCATAAACCCCATCGAAGGTGACGTGTGCCACGCCCGCGGCTTTAATGATGACATTGGTGTATCCCATCGCACGGGTGAAAAAATTGGGTGAATTGACTTCAACTCCCAAAATTTGGGTCAATGGAACGACATTGCGATAACCGCCGCCGATGACATACCGTTCAATGTGTACCACCCGCCGGGATGAAATGATGAAATCATCATTGGTCCATTCGGCAAATTCGTAAATAATGGACAGCACACTTACAATGCCCAATAGCCACAGCGTGACGGAGCCGAAATACAATGTGCCAATGTGAAAATCACCCAATAAGTTCACCAGAATTAGTCCGACCAAAACTAACCCAATGGCGGGGGATAACTGACCGAAGAATACCAACGGATGCCGGTTGATATTCAGAATACCCACCTCATCTGGCTGGATGCCCTCAAAGCGAATTTTTTTATGTTCCTCATACCCTTTTTCAATTTCTTCACATATTTTTTCAAATTGAGGGTAGATGTGCAACAGCCAGTCCCAGTCATCTAGTGTGTATGCGGCGACGATGCTGTCCACAATAACTTCGGCGGTCGCGTACCGGCGCATATAAATGCCGGTTTTGGCATGCCGGCGCAGCGAAAGTTCGCCCAAATATTCGCCGGCACTCATATAGTTCAGCACTTTCGCAATCGGTTCGACGGTGGCGGTAGATTGTTCAGCTTCGCTCGGCTCGGTGTCTTCGGACTTTTTGGGGGATACTGTGCGGACAATTTTTAGTTGCCCCTGCACAATAAAATAAAAACCGGTGGTGGGTTCGTCCTGCTGAAGAACGGTATCGCCGTTATGATAGGTAAATATCTTTGCTCGCGCGCCAAATTCGGCGATATGAACAGGGTCCAGTTCTCGTAATTGCGGCGACTGCTGCAGTAATTCAATTAGTTTGGCGCGTGCTTCCGGTGAAGTTATCTCTTTTTGCATAACTCGCTCAACTCAATCTGTTATGCTTTATTGTAACATAAAAACTACTTTTTGAGAAGTTTTATGTAATGTTGGGTGCGTTTCAGTTTTGGGGCAAATTATGGAAGAAACAAACATTTGGCATATCATTCCGGAAATCTCCGCAGGAAATTATCCGGAATCCAGAACCGTAAATGGATTCCCGCTTTTGCGGGAATGACAAACGTAACATTCTGCCGGAAAATACAACCTTGCCCCAAATTGAAATATACCCGTAATGTTGGGGATTACAATTGAGATTTGATGATTTCTGCCACACTTTGGGGGATGCCCGGCACGGCGGCGATGTCAGCCACACTGGCGGCGCGAATATTTTTTACGGAGCCGAAGGCTTTGAGCAACGCTTTCCGCCGTTTGGGTCCCACGCCGGGAACGCTGTCCAATTGCGATGCCACGCCTGCTTTTCGGCGGAGGCTGCGGTTAAAGGTGATGGCAAATCGGTGCGCTTCATCGCGGATGCGCTGTACCAGATATAATCCCTGCGAGCGCCGGGGCAGCACAATGGGGCTAGATTTGCCCGGCACAAAAATTTCTTCTTCACGTTTTGCCAGCCCCACGACGGGAATCACATCGCGCAGGTCAAATTCATCGAGCGCCCGCAGTGCAGCGCTCAACTGCCCTTTGCCGCCGTCAATAATGATGAGATTGGGCAGAATGCCCCACGAACTGTCTGCATCGGTGTGACCGGGCGAATCCGGATGCAATTCGCCCTGCTGAGCGGCTCGCATACGATTAAAACGGCGGTGCAGCACTTCTGCCATCGAAGCGAAATCATCCGGTTTGCCCACCACCGTTTTTATTTTAAACCGACGATAATCGCTTTTACGCGGCACACCTTTCGCAAAAACAACCATGCTGGCGACGGTGTGAGCCCCTTGCAGGGTGCTGATGTCATAACATTCGATGCGCACCGGGTCTTGCGGCAGATGCAGGTGGTCTCGCAGTTCTACCAGCGCGGTCGTCTGTTTATCTTGATTCATCTCCCATTGAGCTTTTAAATGCGAAAGTGTTTCGGCGGCATTTTCCGCTGCCATATTCACCAGCGCTTTTTTTTGCCCCCGCCGCGGAATTTTTAATTGTACGTTTGAGCCGCGTTTGTTTTTGAGCCAGTCGCGGATAATCATCAATTCGTCAATCTCTTGGGGTAGCAAAATTTGCGATGGAACATGTTGCGATTGGTCGTAAAATTGTTTCAAAAACGAGGTGACCAATTCGACATCGTGGGTATCGTCTGCGCCGTCCAATAGAAAATATTCGCGCCCCATCAATTTTCCGCCGCGAATGAAAAAGACCTGCACGCACGCATTCCCGTCATCACGGGCAAAGGCAATCACATCTTCATCCACCATATCGGCGCTGACCACTTTTTGCTTTTCCGCAATTTGGTGGATGGCTTGAATTTGGTCGCGCAGGGTGGCGGCTTTTTCAAAATCAAGAGACTCGGCGGCGGCGTTCATATCTTTGGTCAGTTGACCCACCACCGGTTCGGTGTGCCCGCCCAAAAAATCACATAACCCGTCAATCATGGTACGATATTCGGTTTTGTTTATCACCCCGATGCACGGCGCGGCGCAGCGTCCAATGTGATAATAGAGGCACGCCCGCTCATCGTTGCCATCAATATGGCGGGTGCAGGTGAGATACGGGTAGATTTTTCGCACCAAATCAAGGGTGCGATAGGCTGCCCAGGCGGCAGTATACGGTCCAAAATAGCGCGCCCCATCGTTGAGCAAGCGGCGGGTGGTGGTTACGCGGGGAAACGGGTCTTGCCAGTGAACTTTGATGTACGGGTAGCGTTTGTCGTCTTTCAGGCGGATGTTATATCGAGGTTGATGCTTTTTGATGAGCGTGTTTTCCAGCAACAGCGCTTCCAGTTCCGACCCGGCGATGATAAATTCAATATCGACAATATCGCGCACCAGATGGCGTGTTTTAACGCTGTGCTGCGCCGAATTGTGAAAGTACGAGCGCACCCGATGGCGCAGATTTATGGCTTTGCCGACATAAATTATTTTCCCCTGCGCATTTTTATATAGATATACCCCCGGTTTGGTGGGGATAGCATGTAATTTTTCTTGAAGGTCTGGGCGTAACATATTGCTCCGTAAGTGCTATTGAGTATAATTTGAAGCATGAAAAATATCAAACTGATGGGTGTTATGCAAACAGTCGTTCTATTTTTGGGGATGAGCCTGCTGACGGCGTGCGGACAATCGGCAATTGCCGACGGTCAATCTGTGGCGATAGCGGGGAACATACGTCCGCCGGTGATTTTTGTGTCGCCCACCGTGCCGCCCCCCACGCCGATACCGGCATCCACTGCAACGCCGCTACCCTCACCCGTGCCCCTACCCACCGCAACGCCGACCCGTCTCCCCATGGCATTATTCACTGCCACCGCCATACCGCCGACGCCCACAGAAATAGTCTCGCCGATACCGCTACCCACCCCAACCCGGCAATCGCTGCCGGTGTACGCGCCGGAATTTCCCGCCACTCGGCTGGTTATGCCATCCATCGGGGTGGATGCGCCGGTAGAGATTTCATCGATAATAAATGATACGTGGGATGTGAGCAATCTGGAACAGTCGGTGGGACATTTGCAGGGAACGGGTAGCCCCGGCAAAGCGGGGAACGTGGTGCTGGCGGGACACATCACCCTTGCCCCCGATGGTCGTGCCGGTCCATTTTATCGGCTGGGAGGCTTGTCACCCGGCGATATGGTGGCGGTATATCACGGCGATGAAAAATTTGTGTATCAAATTGACGGGATGACAACGGTGGCGCCCACCGATGTGCAGGTGGCATATCCCACCCAAACCTCGCGTCTCACGCTGATAACCTGTCAATCTTACGATGATTCGCTGGCGGAATACATGGAACGGCTGGTGGTGTTTGGGCATTTGGTGCCGTAGCTGGCTGTGCAATAAAAAAAGCAGCAATTCTCATTTTAATCTAATTTGGGTTTAATTCCCCGTGGCTTGCCACTGTCATTCCCGCGCAAGCGAGAATCCGGAATGACCGTTTGATACCCCGCAACTTGTTGCGGGGTATCTTCATTCTTGTAGGTCACGTCTTTGATGTGACTATTGGGCAAGACGTCACGCTGAAAGCGTGACCTACCCAAAGATTCATTGTCGGAATGCCAAAATGAGGATTGCTGAAAAACAAAAAGTTGCTTGATTCTCGTAAAATATTAGAGTACAATGTACAATGAAAGTACTTCAATTGCCCGTGGTCAATCTATAGCAACGTAATACTATCACAACACTTATTGCACAATTACTCTGTAGGAGGCACAATCATGGACATAATAAAAGTTTCTGCCAAATCACGCTCAACCGCTGTCGCCGGGGCAATCGCGGGCGTTGTCCGGGAACACGGGCACGCCGAAGTGCAGGCTATTGGCGCGGGGGCGGTCAATCAGGCAATCAAAGCGACTGCCATTGCGCGCGGGTATCTCACGTTGGATGGCATTGATGTCATTTGTATTCCGTCTTTCACAGAAGTTGAGATTGATGGACAGGAGCGCACCGCGTTGCGTTTTGTAGTTGAACCGCGTTAGTTTGGGTCACGTGATTGTTCAATAAAAGAATATTGTCAGGCAATATAGCCACAAAAAGCACCAAATACGTCGAGTATCCGGGTCTCTTTTCGATTGTGTATGGTTGCGTTTTGTGGTTTTTTCTGTTTAAATGAGGGTGTCCCACCGGGGAGACGTGGCACTCGACTGCTGTGTCAACTATACGATGATGCATTGAGCATGGGTGGCAATGTGTTTGTAGCGGCATAATGCATCGCGCCGCACCGAGATGCTATCATTTTGATGCGGCATTGTTTTTCAATATTCTACAAAATTGATGTTCTCTGATGGTCATCACATACTGCGCGGTTGCAGCGAGCGCACCAATTTTGTGTATTCGTCAATAATTTCGTATGCCCGCTGTTGATTGTCTGCTTCGGCGATAACTTCGATGTAGGGCTGATCCTGACCCGGCATAATCAGTACCCACTCACGGTCGTTCAGGGTAATTTTTAACCCTTCTACCGCATTTGACAGTTGATTTTCGTAGCGTTGATTCAATTGTCGCATCACCGAGCCTTTTTCTTCCCACATGCAGTACACTTTGGATTGCGCCGAATGATACGTTGGCAACGAGTCAATCACGTCTGACAGCGTGCGTTGTTGGGTGGCTAAAAACTCCAGCAGTTTTGCCATGGCGATCATTCCGTCCACTACCGGTTGAAAGTTGGGGAAGATAAATCCGCCTTTGCCATCTGCCGCCATAATAGGATTTTCTTCCAGCGCATATTCCATCAGGGCTTGAGCGTTGATTTTGGTGCGCAGTATCGTGCCGTTGTGTTTGGCGGCAACACGGTCAAACAGGCTGGGCATGTCAACTGTAACGGCGACCGTTTCGCCGGGGAAGGCTGACAAAACAAGCTCAGTCATCGCCGCCGCCATATCGATGGCACTGAGGGTGCGTCCGTGATTGTCCACTACCGATATATTCTCGCCACCCACGTCAATGCGCACGCCTAAATCTGCCCCCAGCGATAGCGAAATGACTCGCAATCGCCGCAGGGCATTCTGGAACATTTCAAACGGGATGGACATTTTTGTTTCGTCAATATTGGCATTGAGCGCCACCACATTACATTTCAACGTGTTCAATATTCCCGGTAAAATTTGCGCCGTTGGGGCGCTGGCATAATCAACCACCAAATTGAATTTTGCTTCTTGAATCGTCCGCACGTCAATTGCCCGCATAAACCCTTCTAAATACGTTTCGATAACGCGCGGGGCATAATCTATTGAACCGATTTCTTCCATATAAACCCGCCGAAAATCTTCGCGGAAGAAAACCCGCTCAATTTGGCGCTCTAAATCTTTGCCGATATTCAATCCATTGGCATCGAAAAACCGCATATTCACCACCATCTGGTCGTATGGCGAAAGCCGTACATGCATCCCGGCAACGGCATTGCTGACGCGGGTGTAATAGCGGGCTACCGGAACGGGTTGCACGCCGAGGTCGGTTACTTCTACCCCCGCCGATGGCAAGCCGGCAATAGCCGCGCGTTTGAGCATACGCGGCGAACGATGCGGGTCGCGATTAAAAGTAACCAATGCGCCTTTGGGCAGGGTGGCACCGAATGCAGCCCCAAGCCGCGCGCTGAATTCAGGGGTAAAATCGACATTGCTCATCCCGGTCACGCCGTATCGCCCAAAAAGCTCGCGGCGACCCTGCGACCCCCAAATGACGCTGTTTTTGATGGTTGCGCCCGGATCAATTTCTTTGCCCGACCAAATTTTTACGTTAGGGTGGACGACCGCGCTATCACCGATGATGGAACCGTCGCCAATAACCGCGCCCTCGTAAATTACGGCTTTGGCTTTGATGCTGCAATGGCGCAACACCATTGCGCCGCGCAATTCCACCCCTTTGCCGATGTAACAATTGCGCCAAATGATGGAACGGTCAATTTCCGACCGTTCCTCGATGATGGTGTAATCACGGATGACGGAAGGTCCCTGAATGATAACAGTATCCAGAATCTTTACCGAATTGCCGAGCCAAATGGGTCCGTTGAGTATCGCGGTGGGAGAAATCTCCACCTCACCTTCCGCCCAAACATGGTCATTGATTTTGTTGCCCAACAAGATGCCGCGCACCTTTCCTTCCAGAATATCGGTGGTTGCCTGACGCAGGGTAGAAATACTGCCAATATCGCACCAATAGCCCTCGGCGACATACCC
>CAYZQQ010000085.1:0-10800 GCA_964480075.1 uncultured Anaerolineaceae bacterium | reverse complement strand
CACGCCTCGCAATGACAAACCCCCTGAATTCCCAAAGACCCTAAAAAATTATCGGAAAAATCTCTTTTTCTCTGTGAAACTCTCTGTTACAACTTGCCCGCTGAATAATTACAATATATCTCATAAAAAATACTGGACGTGAAACGTGAAACCGACATTTTACACCCGCACCGGCGATGACGGCACAACCGCCATTTACGGGCAAAAAGAACGCTTGCCAAAAAACCACCCCCGCCCCGAAGCCTACGGCACCATCGACGAAGCGCAGGCGGTGCTGGGCGTGTTTCGCGCAGGGAATTGCCAACCCCGCACCCGCGAACTGCTCATCCGCGTGCAGCGTGATTTGTATTTGATGATGGGCGAATTGGCTGTGGCAGACTCGGTAACGCTGCCCACCCACAAAATCGACCAAAACGATGTGGATTGGCTGGAAAATGCGACGGCAGAAATTGGCGAGAGCACGGGCGGGTTCACCGATTTTGTCCTGCCCGGTGACACGTTAAGCGGTGCGCACGCCCATTTGGCGCGCACGGTGGTTCGCCGTGCAGAGCGAAAGATCGCGCGGCTATATCACGATAGCACACTAAAAAATCCGTTCATTTTACGGTATCTCAACCGGCTGTCATCGCTGATGTTTGTGCTGGCACTGTATGAAGATATGCAACACGGCGTTAAACATCCCACCTATGCCAAATCTGTGGAGAGATGAGCCATGCCCTCCCCATTGCATCCGTTATTCACCCATTTTCCCATTGCGCTATATCTGCTGGGCGTACTGCTGACGCTCGGTTATTGGTGGAAAAAGGATTCCGATTTTGAGCGGTTTGGGTATTGGATTTTCTTTTTGAGCTGGATTGCCGCCATTACCGCCAGTTTGGCAGGGTTGATTGATAAAGGGCAACTCGCCTTCGATGACCCGCGCCAAAGTGCCATCAATGCCCACATCACGCCAGCCATCGCGTTTATGGTGGTGAACGGGTTGCTGCTGTATATGCGCTTTCGCTGGGCGGATGTACTCACATCAAAGCGCAAATGGCAGTATATCGGGCTGATGGCGCTGGGGATTGCGCTCATCACGTTTACAGGATTACGGGGTGGTGAATTGGTGTACACCCTGCATATTGGGGTAAAATAAGATAGTTTTCGTATCTCCTCAAAATATCGGGGCAAAGTAGTGTGTTTTTCTCGTAGGGACAGCCCAATGGGCTGTCCCTACCCTGAATTATTGAGAAGATACATAGTTTTTGTTTTTGGTCATCAGTTTTCCATTTACAGATAAAGGGAGATAAAATTATGCTTTTGAAACAACCGGTCATTGACGTAATTAACGCGCAGGCCACAGAAGAATTTACGGCGTCGGCGCAATATCTGGCGATTGCGCTCTATTTTGAACGCGAGACACTGCCCGAACTGGCGGGGTATTTTCACCTGCAAGCCAGTGAAGAATACGGGCACGCCGCTAAATTACTTGGATACATCAACGAAGTCGGTGGCATGCCGGTCATCGAATCGACCCGCGCCGTGAAAAATAATTTTTCCGGCGTGGAAGAATGTATCGAGCTGGCACTTAATCAGGAATTAATTGTCACCGAGCAAATCAACAATCTGGTAAAAGTTGCCATTGAACATAATGATTATCTGACCCACCAATTTTTGCAGTGGTTTGTGACGGAACAATTGGAGGAAGTATCCAGCATGAATGACCTATTGAACGTTGTTAAACGCGCCGGTGATAATTTGTTCCGCATTGAAGAGTTTTTGTCGCGCACACCGCATCCCGAAGCTGCCGGTGCGAACGGCGCAGCATAAACAAATCGAACGGATTCCTCTGATGTCATTCCCGCGGAAGCGGAAATCCATTGGGGGAATGATGTCATTCCAGCAGCCCCCGTCGTTCAAATTCCTGTAGTTGGGTTATCACATCTGCGGCAAGGCGGGGGTCTGCTTTTGTTTGATGCCGATAGTATTCTATCGCTTCAAATGTCATATTCTGATGAAGCATCTCCAGCAATGTTGCCCGCAATTCACCGGGCATTGATTTTACCTGCTCATTCGCCATGTAGCGATTGCCTGACACGGTAACGGTCGTCATCGGTTTTTGACGAGCCGGTTTTACCGAACGATTGAATTTCCGTCCCAAAAGGGCAAATACGCTCCCGCCAAAGGTTAATCCGGTTGCCATCACCCATAAAAGTATCGCAAACGCCACCGAAAAATAGGTTGCCCAGCCAATTTGGGGTGATTGTATTCTTTCGTACACCAAAAACAATCCCAACAGATATAACAGCAATCCACCCTGTAGAAAATTTCCCCATTTAAATTTGAAAGATGTTTTTTCTGCCGGCATATTTCAATCCGTCACTTCGTCACACTGCACCCAAATGGCGGCAGCCAATTCACTGCCGATGACATGCTCGTCGCGGTCATTCACCCGAACCCGCAGCGGACCGTTGAACGGACCGCGGTTTACCAGCACATACCTTTCGCCGGGAATGATACCTATGGATGCCAGATAGCGAAGTTTGTCCGGCTCGTGGGTTTTCACGCGACTGATGGCTCCGGTTGTGCCGGTGGGAACCACCGTCAGCGGACGGTCATTAAGAGCGGGCATTTCGCCGCTTTTGCTGGGAATGGGGTCACCGTGCGGGCAAGTGGCGGGATACCCCATCAATGCGTCCATATGGTCTTCAATAGCGGTAGTGACGCCTTTTTGCAGCGCATCCGCTGCGGCATGAACATCATGCCAGCCGAATTTCAACACGTCCACCAAGAATCGTTCCGCCAAACGATGGCGACGGATGGCAAGTAATGCGGCAATATTTCCGTGCGGAGTCAATCGCACGCCTTTGTATGGCAAATGTTCCGCCAAGCCGCGTTCCTGCAATCGACGCACCATGCGCACGGTGGCAGGGGCAGAAACCGCCAGTTGTTCGGCAATGAGGGTGGTGCTCACCCACATTTTTCCGTGCCCCATGCGATAGATTTCCGCCAGATAATCTCGCATGGCATGGCTAATATCATCATAGGCGGTTGGAATGTTCATTTGGGTCATAGTTGCTCCACACAGGGGCTAAAGAGTCAGCGCACAAAATCACACTCATTTACCCCCGGTTAAATTTTGGGATTACCCGCAGGCTATTGTTTTTCACGCCCAATGATTATACAATACCTGCGGTTTCCAATTGAATATCACGGCGAATCAATGAGTCGCACAAACACCCGCGCGGCGATTTCGCGCCCCAGTGCCGCCGGATGGTCAAAACCAGCCACGCGCACCAGCAACGGTCCCTGATAGGGTGCAATGTCCTCCAGCGTCAGTTGCACACCGGGCAACAGCCCGCGCCGAGCCAGATATTCCAGCAGTATGGTTTCTTCGTAAACGATGTTCATAAGTTGCGCCGATTGTCCCAGTGCCAAAGTTAACAGTGGGATAACATCAGCCGGCAACGTTTCACCTGCCCCTGATGGAATTAGATTCCCGTGTGGGCAGGTGTTTGGGTCACCCAAGAATGCCGCCAACGCTTCGGTAACGGCGGGAGCAGTGGTGTGTTCCAATTGGCACGCATAATCGTGAACCGCTTCCCACGGTAAATGCAGCGTATCCACCAAAAAACGCTCCCACAACCGGTGGCGACGCAATACATTCATCGCTCGCACCCGCCCCCTCTCTGTCAGCGAAACGCCTTTATACGGCGTATGAACCACCAGTTTTTGCGCCGCCAATCGTTTGACCATTTCCAGCACAGAGGGCGACGAAACACCCAGCCGTTGGGCAAGATGAGAAACGGACACGGGCGTGGCTATCACTTCCAATTCGGCGATGCTTTTCAAATACATCTCAATACTTGCGCCGGTAATAGACGTTGGAGACATAATTTTTTTACCGTTTGGATTAGGTTCACCTAATTTGCATCTCATGGTAACCCGAATACAATCATCCGGGAACGGGTAAAGATATGGTTATCTTACCCGAAAAACGTCAATCCCAAAAATTGACACTCCCAAAAAAACACGATTCTTTTGGATTTCAGAAAGCAAACGAGGTTGCGGTAATCCTGCCCCGAAATAAATTTCAGGGCAACCCCGTGAATTCCTGAAGACCCAAAAACACTATTCAAAAAGGATTTTTATCCGTGAGCTATCCGCATATTTTATCTCATCTAAAAGTAATTAGTTTCATTCTGGCGATTTTCGTTTTGTCCGGCATCCGTTTTGCGGTACCGGTCGCGGCACAATCACCCACCCCTGCCGATAATTTGCGGGCAATTGCCCACATTGCCGCCAAAGGCGCCGACGCCGCACAAGCGGGCGATATGGTCGCTGCGGCAGCAGAATATGACGAGCTCCATACATTATGGGCATCATTTGAAGATGATTTTCGCGCCGCCCAACCCAATGCGTATTTGGAGATGGAAGATAAGTTGCACGCCGTGCGCGATACCCTGCAAATCGCTCCCATCCCCTCCGATGAATTGTTCGATGCGTTTGAGGCGCTGGAAAACGAATCGGCGGGATTTGCCGCAGTGGATTCCGGCAACGCAAACAGCAGCACCGCGCCGTCTGCCACGCCCGCCGATGTGCGGCGCGATTTGGATGCCATTTCCGCCGCTATCAATCGCGGGGACTCTGCCGCCGCCTTAACTGCACTCAATCAGGTACGATTGGCATGGTTGAGCATTGAAGGCGATGTGGCAACCCGGTCCACTGATGCCTACGCCACCATCGAAACGGAATTGAGCCGCGCCAATAGCGCCTTAATTGCCAGCCCGCCCCAACTTGATGCAGCGGCAACCGCCATCGCGGCTGCCGGCAGCGCCCTGCGCCCCTTTACCGACACGGCACGCTATTCCGTGTTTGATGCTGCAACCATCATTCTGCGCGAAGGACTGGAAGCGTTGCTGGTGCTGGTGGCGCTGCTGGCATTTTTACAACGGTCCGGTAACCGCAAAAAACGCGGCTGGGTGTGGCTTGGGGCGGGGGCGGGCGTGGCAGCCAGCATCGGCACCGCATTTGTGCTGCAAGCCGTTTTCAGTCGCGCCGCCGCCGGGCAAAACCGCGAAATCATCGAAGGGGCAACCGGGTTAATTGCCGCGGGGCTACTGTTTTACGTGTCATATTGGCTGCATCGAAAATCAAATATAGTTGTGTGGAAAAAATATCTCGACCGGCAGAGTTCGGAGGCGTTGGCGCAGGGAAATTTACTGGGATTGAGTACGCTCGCATTTTTGGCGGTATTCCGCGAAGGCGCCGAAACAACTGTATTTTATCTGGGCATTGCGTCATCCATTGCGCTAAATGACCTGCTGCTGGGATTGGCAATCGGCGGGGGAGTATTGGCAGTAGTCGCCGTATTAATGGTAAAACTGGGCGTCAAACTGCCGTTGCGTCCATTTTTCTGGGTCGCCAGTTTGCTGGTGTATTATCTGGGCTTCAAATTTTTGGGCACGGGCATCCACGCCCTGCAAGTGGCAAGGATATTTCCCGCTTCGCCGATTGCATTTCTCCGTGCCATTCCGTTCATTGGCATGTATCCCACGTGGGAAGTGGTCATTCCGCAGGGAATACTGTTGCTGGTGGGAATAGTGGTAGTAAGCCTGCTAAACAAACAACATCACCAGCCAATGCAGACCGCGTAACGAATAAGCCAAATATTTCCCGAATCTATTTGCTTGTGCTAGACTGTGCCTCAAAATAATATTTGCTTTTAATGAAATGGAGGAACAGTGGGAAAAATAAGAGTAGCCATTATTGGTACCGGTAACTGCGCATGTTCGTTGGTTCAGGGAGTTCACTATTATCAAAATGCCGACCCCAATGACTTTATTCCGGGATTGATGCACACCGTGTTGGGCGGTTATCATATCAGTGACATTGAATTTTCTGCCGCGTTCGATATTGATGCCGAAAAAGTTGGCAAAGATTTGTCGGAGGCAATTTTCTCCGGGCAAAATAACACCTATAAATTTGCCGATGTGCCGTTTTTAAACGTGCCGGTGCATCGCGGAATGACCCACGATGGATTGGGCAAATACCTAAAGCAGAAAATTACCAAAGCCGAAGGCCCCACTGCCAACATCACCCAGATTTTAAAAGAAACCAAAACCGATGTCGTCATCAACTTTTTGCCCGTCGGCTCCGAAATGGCGACCAAATGGTATGTTGAGCAGATTTTGGATGCCGGATGCGCGTTTGTCAATGGCATTCCGGTATTTATCGCCAGCCAAGAATACTGGCAGAACCGCTTTAAAGAACGCGGTTTGCCCATTATCGGCGATGATGTGAAAAGCCAAGTTGGCGCGACCATCGTTCATCGGGTATTAACGCGATTGTTCCAAGACCGCGGCGTGCGCATCGAACGCACCAGCCAGCTCAACGTGGGCGGTAATATGGATTTTTACAATATGCTGGAACGAGAACGGCTGGAGAGTAAAAAAATCTCCAAAACCAACGCAGTCGTTTCGCAATTAGATTACGATATAGGCGCGGACAATATCTACATTGGACCCAGCGATTACGTGCCGTGGCTCACCGACCGTAAATGGGCGCATATTCGTGTGGAAGGACGCACTTTTGGCGATGTGCCCCTAAATTTGGAATTGAAGTTGGAAGTGTGGGACAGCCCCAACTCTGCCGGGGTGATGATTGATGCCCTGCGCTGCGCGAAACTCGCGCTAGACCACCACATCAGCGGACCCCTGCTGGCGCCCGCATCGTACTTTATGAAATCGCCGCCCGTGCAGTACACCGACAGTGAAGCGCACGACAACTTGGAAGCGTTCATTAAAGAATACGGGCAGAAATAACTCATTCTCAGATCGGAGTTTTTGTCATTCCGGAAATTTCCTGCGGAAATTATCCGGAATCCATCGCATAAAGTTCTGGATTCCTGCTTTCGCGGGAATGACATATTATAATTTTTCGGAAAAATCTCATCCTTTGCCGATGAAAAAATAACTCTGAATTCAGGTTAACTCATTCTCCCGTAATCCATTTTTGATACACCCAGTTTAAATCTTGCCCACTGACCTGCTCAAACACATCAAGCGGGGCGGTGGGTTTTGCTATTTTGTAGCGATGGGTATCGGCATACAACCGCAACGCCTGCAAAAATAACGAATCGCCCAACTGCTGACGCATCTGCTCAAAAAATAGGGGCGCTTTGCCATATACCACTTCAGAATATGCCAATTCCGAAAAACGATTGACCGCATCCGCCGCCGGACGGTCAGCGTCGGTTGCCAGCAATTGGTTGTACGGATATCGAAAATAGGTATCCACCAGATTTTGGCGCGTTTGCGCTCTATGTGCCTGCTCAAAATAAAGCACCGCCGAATACTGTGCCAGCGCTTCATCAAGCCACGGCGCATTCACTTGATCATTGCCCACCAATCCATACCACCATTGATGCGCCACTTCGTGCGCCACCACAAATTCCTCCAAATCCGAAGGCTGGTCATAATAGCGGCGCGCCATCGCTATAACGCCCGGAAATTCCACCCCGCCCAATTCCACCGGCATCGGCACGGCGACAATATCAAAACTGCGGTACGGGTATGCGCCGAATAATTTCTGGTACGCCGCCAGTGCATCTGCTCCCACATTGAATATCCATTTTCCGGCTGAATCATATCCCGTCGGGTAAAAACTGGTAACGGTAATATCATCCACCTGCGACTGTACCTGCTGAAAATCGGGACTCATCGCCACGAAAAAATCGCGCATAGGACCCGTAACAGCGCGGATGGAACGAGTATCGGTGGCGACGGTGGTTTCGGTCAGCATATCGCCGGAGGTGACCACCGTCATTTCCGCGGGGACGCTCAAGGTTACATCATACAACGCCACATCGGTATATGTGGCATCGCCATACGGCGGTAAAACTTCGATGTGCCAGCCATGTTCGTCAAACACCGTGATGACCGGATAGAAATTTGCCAGCGCGATGACATTATCTTCCGCGCCAAATAATCCATAGCCATAACGAGTGGTGTTCGGTGCGGTGGCAGAAAATTTTAGTGCGATGTTCACCGTTTTACCCGGTTTGAGCGTGTGGGGCAATGTCACGCCGAGCGTGGTATCATCTGCCAGCAAATTGGTGCGGGCGAGCGCGCCGTCCACCGTCACCATTGAAACGCGCATTGCGCCGCCGTATGCCGGGGTATTTGGCAATAGCCGAAAGAAAATCTGATTGAGCAGCACCGGTTCGGTGTTGGTATATTTCGCGTTCAGCGTGCCGCTAATTTTCGCGCCGATGTCTCCGCCGGAAATCGGCTTTACCGCCGCATTGATGGTATAGCGGGTGATGCCGCTTTCTGCCAGCCGATTCACGTCATCGGCAAAAGCGGGGCGCATGGCGGCACGGTACGGCGATAAATCTTCGGGGGGCGGAGAAGGGGTCGCCATCGGCGGAGCGGTGGGGGTAACGGTGACAAATGCCAGCGGCAGGGTTGGTGTCGGTTTTGGCGTGCCGATAGCGCAGGCAGAGAGCAGCAAAACGAGGATAGTGATTAGTGTTTTGTGGTTGGTTATTGGAGATTGGTTATTGGCCATTTATGATACGTGAAACGTGATGCGTGATGACTTTGGGCTTGAAACTTTAGACTTTGAACTGAAAACTGACCACTAATTTTGCCTTTTGCATTTTTAATTTTGCATTGGCTTCCCGCCTCACCTTCGCCGCACACGCCTGTTGCGAATGGTGTCAACCATCAATTGTTCTTCTTTCGCCAATTCAAGCTGACCAAATTGGGTGTAAAGATTTTGGCTGGTAGAAAAATAATCTTCCGCCACAGTTAACTCATCCAATTCCAGTGCCACGTGTCCCATATTGTGCAAAATTGCCGCCATATCAAGCCAGTTACCGTGTTTTTCCTGAATTTCCATATCGCGGGCGTAATATTCCAGCGCTTGCTGCGGCTGACCGAGCGCATAATAGCATGCGCCCAAATTGCCGAAAGTCGTACTCAATCCGGATAGGTTTTCTGCCTGCCGATGGCGTTCTTCTGCCAGCCGGTAATGGGCAATTGCTTGCGGATAATCGCCGTTGGCTTCCACAGTTAAACCGATGTTGTTGTGCTGCACCCCCTGCCATGCTATATCGCCGCGTTGTTCATCCACCGCCAATGCCTGCTGATACCACTTGAGCGCCTGCCGGTACTCGCGCCGGTGATAAAATACGGACCCGATGAGGGTGGCAAGTGTGGCTTGATTCGCCAAATCAGTGTGCATTTCCGCCAATTCCAACGCTTGGTGATATTGTTCCAACGCGCCATCCAAATCGTCCATCGCCCGTAAAGCAATACCCAAACTTTTGGTTATTTCGATGATGTGCGGAATATTCTGTTTTTCTTTAAAATATGGCAGTGCCCGCCGAAACCATGTGTGCGACAGAGAATAATCGTGCAAAAAGTACGCCACCGATGCCAGCGCCAAACCCAGCAATGCTTCCGAGCGGCGGTCGGTGAGATGGCGGCTGGCAATAATTCCCGATGCCAGCCAGCGGGTGGATTCGGGGGGATGCCGCCATTGCAGATAGCCGCGCAAGCTGAGCGCATAATCGCGGATGAGCATTATGGGTTCATCAATTCGCGGCGGTAATTCGGGGAAACTAATTCGGTCGAGTTGCATTAACCCGCGTTCCGCCGTCATTTCAATTGTTTTTTCCAGCTCGTCCACCAGCAGATTAAAGGCTTTGCGCACATTGCCCCAATCATCATCCACATATCGCCATTGATGGGGCGACTTGGTATCGTAGAGGTGTCCCTGCGTGATATAGTGACCGGTAAACGCAATATCAAATGCCTTCTGCTCGGAACGGGAAAGCGTCTCAAACACATATTCATTAAGATACTGGCGCACCAGCGGATGGATGAGATAGCGATTTTTAATGGGATTGTATGCCATGAATCCTGCTTTTATCAGCCGCTGCACTACCTGCACCAACGAACCGGGCGTGCCAACCTGCCGCCAATACAACTGGTGCATCGCCTGTGCGGTCATGCCTCCCGAAGCCTGACTGCACAATCCTGCCAGTTTAACCGCCACCGGGTCTTGAGCATCCAACGCTTGCAACGCCACGCGAATAGTGGCGTTAATGGGGTTGTAACGGTCGGTGGCGGGTGTATTCTGCAATTCCGTCCGCAGAGCGTCCAGCCCCGTGGTGTGCCACAAATTGGCAACCATTCTAAACAGCAACGGATGCCCGGCAGTGAGCCGGTGAAACAGCGGTGCATCTTCTGCTGTCAATCCATAATCTTCAACGTGCGCGGCAATCCACGCCGTCACATCATCAGTGGACATACCATCGAGCCGTAAATGCGCTTCGCCGACCAAATTTAGCAGTGATTGCGGCAGTGTGCGTCCAATAAAAATGAACGAGCCGTGTCCACCGGGTTCAATATCGCTGATAGTGCCCACTAAATTTTGGATGGCGGTAGCATCGGGGCGTGAAAATTCATCAATAATGAGCAAGCGGTGGAATCCGTACAAATGCTGTAACATAAGGATGCCCCACGTGTCCAGCGGCTGATTGGTGATGCCCGTCGCCAGCACATCTTCAATATCACGGACAATATCGTAAAAATGAAATAGCTCATCGCCGGTAGCGCCAATCCACAAAATACCTTCTTCAAAACGGTCGGCTTCCTGCACCGCCAGCGCTGTTGCCAGCGTGGATTTTCCCACACCGGAAGTGCCGGTGATGGCAATGATGGGATGCTCGCCCAGCCAGCTTTTTAGCGTTTCCAACTCACGGTGGCGACCCACAAAATCTTCCAGCCGATATAGTCCCAAATTGCTCAA
>CAYZQQ010000084.1:0-10858 GCA_964480075.1 uncultured Anaerolineaceae bacterium | reverse complement strand
CACGTCACCACACCGGTACCGCCGGTTCCCGTACGACCGATTGCTCCACCGCCGCTCCCATTCAGCCGACCCGCCCGCGCCGTTAACGCATCGCACCCGGTGAGCAAACGGCAAGCGCTCGCACGGCAATCAAAAGCCGCCAAAGTGGCGTCCGCTCCCAAAAAGGCAAAATCCAGCCGAAAATCGAAACCGGCACCATCGAGAGCCGCTTCACGCCGGCAAAGTTCCGCGCGTCCGCGCAAGGCGGCATCCGCCCGCCCAAACGCCGCCGGCACCATCGCCAAGGGAGCAAAGAAAGCCAGCAGCAGACTTCATACCCGTGTAGACAGCGCCAGTCGCTGGTACAGCAAAATGCCGCTCGGCACGCGGTTGGGACTGGTAATTTTAGCTTTGCTGTTGGTATGGATGTGTGGTATTGTGGCTCCTGCCAGCATCATTCAAGCTTTAGCCGCCAGCATTCTCGGCGAAAACACCGCTGTGGCAATGGCAGATGGCGGCACACCGCCCCCCGGAGACATCATCGGCGAATTGGCGCAAAGCGATTTTGTTGCCGCGCTTCCGTTTGTGGAAACAACCACCCCCACGCCGACCGTCACGCCGTCACCCACCAGCACGTTCACCCCTTCACCGACGGTAACCCAAACACCCATCCCAACTTTTACGCCGACAGCAACCAGCACGCCATCGCCCACAGCTACTCCATTACCGACCCACACGCCGTTGCCAACCAATACCCCCACCGCAACCCCGGTACCGCCCACCAGCACCCCGGCATATCACCCGCCGACCAACACGCCGGAACCCACTGCCACCCCCACCCCCGATGCGGACTTCATTATCAAATCGGTGCGGAAATTAACGCCGTGTGAAAATGAAGGGAACCATCACATTTACCTGCATGTAATTGATATAAACGGCAACGGATTGAATAATGTTCCGGTAAAAATTGCGTGGGGTACAAACAGTAATGACAGCGTTATTGCCCAAACCGAAGCCAAAGATAAAGGCGACGGCTACATTGAATTTGCAATGTTCAAAGGAACCTATAGCGTGCAGGTAATGAGCGGCAAATCGCAGATTGCCAGTGGCATCACGCCCGATTATCAGGTGAATGAAGCATGTCCCGCCACCGGCAACGCCGTCGCAAACTCGCTGTTCCACGCCTCATTCGAAGTTATCATCCAGCGAATGTACTAGGTTGTGTTGACGTTTTTGAAATATGCGTGGAAATTACGCGATTCTATTGCAAAATTATAGAAATGTCATTCCCGCTTTCGCGGGAATCCATAGTTTTCTACGGTGGATTCCGGAATTTCCCGGAGGGAAATATCCGGAATGACATGCCGACGAGCAAGAATCACACGTTTTTCGCACCTCGGTTCATAAAACTACCAAATGTCAACACACCCTAATTTTCTCACATTAAAAAGGTATCTTTTCAAAAAGTATGTCAAACCTGTCGAGCAACAAACTCGGCAAGTTTTTTATGTCCTCCACCGAGAGTGCATTTCAGTTTTAGGGCAAGCTTGCATTTCTCAGTAGAATCTCATAGTTGTCATTCCCGCGAAAGCGGGAATCCATAAAAAATGGATTCCGGATATTCTTCTGCGAAAAATTCTGGAATGACACGATAAATTGACAGCGTAAAATAGTATTCGCCCCCAAGTTGAAATGCACTCCTCCACCGCGATGGTTTGACATGTTTACTTCTTCGTGGTATTATTTCTGCCAGATTTTAGCACTCTGCGTGATTGAGTGCTAAATTTTTGTGAGGAGTTTTATGCAGTCGGTTGACGGGACGGGAACAACAGATTTGTTATCACCGCGCCAGCAAAAAATACTAAAAATTGTCATCAGCGAATATATCCGAACCGGTGTACCCATCGGTTCAAAAACGTTGGTGAAAAAATACACCCTTGGCGTCAGCTCCGCCACGGTACGCAATGAAATGGCGCTGTTAGAAGAGCAAGCATTTTTAACGCAACCTCACACTTCCGCCGGACGCATCCCCACCGAAAAAGGGTATCGCTATTTTGTGGAAAAGCTGATGGGCGATGCCCAACTTTCGCCCACCGAGCAGTTGATGATTCAACATCAATTCCATCAAGCGCGACTGGAATTAGACCAGTGGATGCGACTCAGCGCGGCGGTATTGGCACACACCACCCAAAGCGCATCAGTGGTTACATCGCCAAAAGTCACCCAATGCCGGGTCAAACACATCGAATTGATTTCTATTCACGACCATGTGGCATTGCTAATCTTGGTATTGCAAGAAGGCAGCATCAAACAGCAGATAATCAATCTTGACCAGCCATACACTCAAGATGAATTGCGCTCCATTTCTCGACATCTGACACATTTGTGGGCGGGGGCAAGTTTGTCTGCCATACAAGTTTCCGCCGGAACACTCATCGATTTGGCGGCGAATATTGCCGGCGTGGTCTCCGAAACAATGCAGCGCATCGACAATCGCACCACCAGCGACATGTATCACGCCGGATTGCTGCATCTTCTGGAAGAGCACGCCGTTCACAACAATACACTGGAACAAATTATTCGAGTGGTAGAAGAACGCCATCTGCTAGAACAGCTCATCGGGCAATCGCTGCCCCCAAAAGGTGTCCAAATCATTATCGGCGGCGAAGGTAAATGGGATGACCTGTCGCAGGTTAGCATTATCCTGTCGCGTTACGGTAGCGAAACAGGCGCATCGGGCGCGTTGGGCGTGGTGGGTCCCATTCGTATGCCGTATGGACGCGCTGTTTCCATTGTGCAGTATATGTCTCACCTGATGAGCAATTTAATTGGCGATCTGTACGGTCCCACCGTATAAACATATTATAGAGGTACACCCTATGCGCGCTCAATCCACGAAAGAAAAAAAAGAAGAAAAAAACGTAATCGAAGAAACTACCGCTGAAAATATCGGTCATGAACCCATCGAAACTGCCGCCGAAACGGATATGCCACCGGCAGAAACATTGCAGGCAGAGCTTAAAGCCGCCCGCGCCGAAGCCGCCAAGAATCTTGATGGCTGGCAACGCGCCACCGCCGAACTGGCAAACTTCAAACGGCGGCAGATTGAACAATCCACCCGACGGCAAGAAGCGCTCACCGCAAAAATAATCACCCAACTTTTCCCCGTGCTGGACGATCTTGATTTGGCATTTCAGAATATCCCGGATGCCCTCTCTGAACAAGAAGCCGGTTGGGTCGAAGGGTTCAAACTGGTACAGCGAAAACTGCTAAAAATATTAGAAGATTACCATGTAGAAGCCATCGTTGCCGCAGGGGCGGAATTTGACCCCAATCTGCACGAAGCCGTGACCCACGAGGAAAGCGCCGAGCACGAATCGAATGCCGTTATCGCCGAATTGCGCAAAGGGTACAAACTTGGCGACCGTGTGTTGCGCCCCAGTTTGGTGCGCGTGGCGCAATAGAGCGGTCAGGGTTCAATCGTCAGTTGAGAACCGAATACTGACAACTGAAACCTGACCGCCGAAAACCAAAAATCAGGAGACTTTTATGAGTAAAATCATCGGTATAGATTTAGGAACCACCAATTCTGTGGTTGCCGTTATTGAAGGCGGTTCCCCCGTTGTTATTCCCAATGCCGAAGGGAGCCGCGTGACCCCTTCGGTGGTAGCCGTCAATCCCAAAACCGGCGAACGGCTGGTGGGACAGGTTGCCAAACGTCAATCGGTGGTCAACGCCACCAACACCATCTATTCAATAAAACGTTTTATGGGACGAAAATTTAGCGACCCCGAAGTGAACCGTAGTTTAAAATATGTGCCGTACGATGTGCGAGAAGCCCCTAACGGCGACGTGCGCGTGGTGATGAACGGCACAGAATACAGCCCCCCCGAAATCAGCGCGATGATTTTGCAAAAACTCAAAACCGACGCCGAAGCCTATTTGGGCGAACCGGTCACACAAGCAGTCATCACCGTGCCCGCCTATTTTAACGATACCCAGCGGCAGGCGACTAAAGATGCTGGGAAGATTGCCGGGCTGGAAGTGTTGCGCATCATCAACGAACCGACCGCCTCATCGCTGGCATACGGGTTAGAAAAAGAAAGCGATGAGAATATCGCCGTGTATGACCTCGGCGGCGGCACTTTTGATATTTCCGTCATCGAAGTGAGTGACGGCGTATTTGAGGTACGTTCCACCAATGGCGACACCCATCTTGGCGGTGACGATTTCGACCAAACACTTATTGAGTATATTGTGACAGAATTCAAAAAAGACCAAGGTGTAGATTTAAGCCACGATGTGCAAGCCGTCCAACGGCTCAGAGAAGCGGCAGAAAAAGCAAAAATTGAGCTTTCTACCACCATGCAAACCGAAATTAATCTGCCATACATCACTGCCGATGCCTCCGGTCCCAAACATTTGGACATGAGCATTACCCGTTCCAAATTTGAGCAACTCACCGGAAAACTGGTGGAACACTCGCTGACACCGGTAAAAGCTGCCCTCCGTGATGCAAAAGCAGCCACCGCCGACATCACCGATGTGATTTTGGTGGGGGGGCAAACTCGAATGCCCGCCGTGCAGGAAGCCGTCTCAAAATTGTTCGGCAAAGAACCGCACAAAGGTGTCAATCCCGATGAAGTTGTCGCCGTGGGCGCAGCCATTCAGGGCGGCGTACTGGCAGGCGATGTGAAAGATGTACTGCTGCTGGATGTCATTCCGCTCACACTCAGCATTGAAACGCTGGGTGGGGTGGCAACATCGCTCATCTCGCGCAACAGCACCATTCCCACCAAAAAAAGCCAGCTATTTTCTACCGCCAGCGACAACCAAACATCGGTGGAAATTCACGTGGTTCAGGGTGAACGCCCCATGGTTGTCGATAACAAAAGTTTGGGCAAATTCGTCCTTGATGGCATTCCTCCGGCTCCGCGCGGGTTGCCCCAAATCGAAGTGACGTTTGATGTGGATGCCAACGGCATTTTGCATGTTACTGCCACCGATAAAGCCACCGGACACGACCAGAGTATGCGCATTATGCCCGATAGCGGTTTGACAGATGCAGAAATTGAAAAAATGGTGCAAGAAGCTGAAGCAAATCGCGCCTCCGATGAACAGCACAAAACACTCATCGAAGCCCGCAACCACGCTGAAACGCTCATCCACACCGCCGAACAAACACTCGCAGAACACAGCGATAAAATCGACAGCGCCATTAAAGCAGAGGTAGAAAACCAAATACTCGCCACGCGAAACACCCTGCAAAGCGAAAATGTGGCAGACATCACCGCCGCCGCAACAGAGCTATCGCAGAGCATGCAAAAAATCGGCGAGCAGGTGTACCAACAAGAGCCGCCGGAAACGGCAACACCACAATCGGATAACGGAAATTCAGCCCCGGAAGATGAAGATGTAATCGACGGACAATTTGAAGAAGCGTAGAATATTATGAGTCAGAAACGAGATTATTACGAAGTGCTGGGCGTTCAGCGAAACGCCGCCCAACCCGACATTAAAAAAGCCTACCGTCAACTGGCGCGGAAATACCATCCTGATGTAAGCGATGACTCTAACGCCGAAGAGAAGTTCAAAGAAATCAACGAAGCGTACGAAATTTTGTCGGATGACGAAAAACGCGCCGCGTATGATCGTTTTGGGCATGCGGGCGTCAGCGGAAACGCCGGCTATAGCGGGTTTAGCAGTATGGGGCGCGACCCGTTTGAAATTTTTGAAGAAGTTTTCGGCGGCTTTGGCGGATTCGGTTTTGGCGGCAATTCGCGTCGAGCCCGCAATGGTCCCGGTCGCGGCGGCGACCTGCGCTACGATTTGACCATGGAATTTGAAGAAGCTGTATTCGGCATAGAAAAGGAAATTGAAATTCCACGCCAAGAAACGTGCCGGCACTGCAATGGATCCGGCGCAGAACCCGGAACAAAACCGTTGCGCTGCCCCGATTGCAACGGCACCGGCGAAATTCGACGGCAAGCGGGCTTTTTCATCAACATTAGCACCTGCCCGCGCTGTAACGGCACCGGCGAAATCATCACCACCCCCTGCCACGTATGCAACGGCAGAGGAAAAATGCTGGAATATCGCCATTTGAATGTGAAAATTCCCGCCGGCGTGGATGATGGTAACCAAATTCGGCTGGCAGGCGAAGGTGAAAGCGGCACGCGTGGCGGACCGCCCGGCAATCTGTACGTGGTCATTCACGTCAAACCGCATCGCCACTTCCGGCGAGCGGGCAACGACATCCATTTGGAAATGATTATCAATGTGGCACAAGCCGCCCTCGGTGATGAAATTGAAATTCCCACCCTCGACGGGGTGAAAAAACATATTATCCCGGCAGGTATGCAAACCGGCGATTCCGTCACCCTGCGCGGATTGGGTGTGCCAAAACTGCGCCGCGATGGCAGCAATGCCGGTCGCGGCGAACAGATTGTCACGTTTCAGGTGAAAACGCCCACCAATCTATCCAAACAACAGCGTGATTTATTGCTGGAATTGGGCAAAACACTGGACAGAGAAGTTGTCCCGCAACGCGAAAAAAGTTTTTTCGATAAAGTGAAAGATGCGTTTGGTGTGTAACAAATGACCGAAGCACAGCCGCTCCTATCGGTGTTGATTCCAAACTGGAACGGCGCAGCGCACCTGCCCATCTGCTTTGATGCGCTGGCGCGGCAAACCTACCCCAATATCGAAACCATTCTGATTGACAACGCCTCCACCGATGAGTCTATTCCTTTAACCGAAGCCGATTACCCGTGGGTGCAGATTTTTCGTATGCCCAAAAATATCGGGCTGACGGGCGCGCTCAATTACGGCATTCGTCACACTTCCGGACAAATTATCGCCCCGCTAAACAACGATACCGCGGTGGATGACCGCTGGGCAGAAGCATTGGTGCATGCGCTGCACACACAGCCGTCAGCAGGCATGGCAGCCAGCAAAATGCTGCTGTTCGACCGCCGCGACACCATCCACTCGGCGGGGGATGCGTTTGGCGAAAACGGTATCCCCGTCAATCGCGGGGTATGGCAAAAAGATAACGGTCAGTTTGATGATGACACCCTCATTTTTGGCGCATGTGGCGGAGCGGTGGCGTACCGGCGCACCATGCTCGATAAAATTGGCGGGTTTGACGAAGATCTGTTTATGTACTGCGAAGATGTCGATTTGAATTGGCGCGCTCAATTGGCGGGGTATCGCTGTGTGTTCGCCCCGGACGCGGTGGTGTATCACAAATTGAGCGCCACTGGCGGCGGAACAATTGCCAGCTATTACACCGGGCGGAACACCATTTTTGTGCTGGCGAAATCTGTGCCGAGAGCAGTATGGCGTGCTCACTGGCAAAAAATCATCGGTGCGCAACTAAAAATTGCATGGGATGCTCTGCGCGCGTGGCGTGGTGCAGCCGCTCGCGCTCGACTGCACGGACAGTTGGCGGGCGTACTCGGTGCGGCGCGCTGGCTCGCCAAACGAAAACACATTCAAGCCACCCAAACCGTCTCTGACGGGTATCTCATTTCCCTTCTGGAAAAAAACGAATAAACTAACTTTGTATCTTCTCAAAATATGGGGCAACTCGATATTTTTGCTCTGTCCCAACACTTTTCACATTTGTAACGTTACAGTTTGCACATTAAGGAGACGCCATGTCCCACTATTTCCAGTCTACACACGGAAAAATTGCCTTCACCGACACCGATACCGGCAAGCCGTCCGTTATCTTTATGCATGGACTGCCCACCTCAAAAGAATTATTCACGCCGACATTACCCCATCTCAACCGGCAGATACGCACCATCACCTTCGATTTAAACGATTACGGTGAATCGGAAAAAATTGGGCATCCCATCAGCCACCAACAACGCGCCGATGTGCTGGATGACCTGCGCGCACATCTAAAATTGGAAAAATTTGTGCTGGTGGCACACGACCTCGGGTCATCGGTGGCAATAAATTATATGGGAAAATACGCCCGGCGGGTGGAAAAATTGGTATTGATGAGCCCTCCCGTCTATCCCGATTTTGTCGAACCGCCCATTGTAAAGCTGGTGCGCATACCCGTGCTGGGCGAATTGCTGGCGCTGGTGATGAAAAACGTGCTATTCGGCAGCGGTGTGCGGCGGGGGATGGTTCATTCGGAGCGATTCACCCCCGCGCTGCAACAAGCAATGGCGGGCGCATTTTCCGGGGCAGCGGGACGCGCCGCGCTGCTGCGCAATCTTCGCTGGGGACGCCCCGAACCCGTTTTTGGCGATTATCCGCGCATCATCAAAACTATCGCCGTGCCGACACTCATCATTCAGGGGCGGCACGACCCCTATATTCCACACAATCAGGTCATGCGCCTGCGGCAGGACCTTCCCCAATCGGAACTGGTTTTCATTGAAGATGGGGCACATTTTTTACCGATGGACACGCCACAGCAAATTGCCGAACACATCAATCGTTGGGTAATGACCGACATATAACCGCATTTGCCCATAAACGTCTTGCAAGATGCAATTGAATACACCGGTTTCTGCCATTGAAACTTACCGGAAATTGCCAATAAATAAAACTTTATGCAGCAATTCCCGGTGTGAACCGGCTGCAAAGTAGCTGATAGCACACAGATTGCACAGATTACGCTGATTTTCACCGATTTTTTACTTTTATCCGAGCTAATCCGTTTAATCTGTGTCATCGGTGTTCTATTCCGACTTGGCAACTCAAAGCGTTTATCTAAAGCGGGAATTACTGAACTTTATGTTGATTAAATAGCCAAATTGGGATATAATTTTAAGTGGGAGATTGTAATCACATGGGAGAAAACCCTTTATTTTTGCTGACGTTTTTATCCCTGTTTCATTTCATCGGAGCCGCCGCCGTTGGAAACGCAGTGCGCGGCTGGTGGAAAATGATTCGCGGCGAAGAACAAATCAGTGTCATCCAAAGCGTTTTTTTCGCGGTGTGGGGCACTATGTTTGGCTGTATTCCGTTCGGCTTTGGTGCCGACCCGACACAGCCGGGATGGTTTTTGCCCGCCGAAATATCCATTTGGCTGGTAGCGTTTGTGTTTGCCGGCATTTTCGGTAAAGAAATGCTGGCATATTTCCGCCCTTTGGGAAACATTCACGTTTTGCTGATGGGGCTGGGTGGCATTTTCTTGGCAGGCGGGTTGATGGGCGGCTGGGTGGCTTTCACCCGGGGAGATGTTTGGTTGGGGCTGATTTTGGGGGTAGTATTTCTCATTATCGGTGGCGGAATGTTCGCGTTGGGGTTGGCAGGATTATTGAAAGATTATGGCTAGCAAATGAGACGCTCGGAGAATTTTGTGACTGCAAAACGGCAACATCTATTTTTATGGCAGATAGTGATGCTGGGAACACTGATGCTGGCGCTCTCGGCATGCACCACCACGCCGAAATTCATCGCCGCCCGCATCAATCCGCTCCCCAAACGTGGGGTCAAATCGGTGGTATTGAACAGCACCATTCCCAACCCGGTTGCCGTCGGGCAAAAAGTATCCATCACGTCTGCCCATACCGACCCCGATGGCATTCGCAATGTGGAATTTTGGGTGGACGATGTGCTCGTCGATACCCAAAATCCACCATTTTCGCAAACCTATTTTAAAGTCAAAAACGAATTTATTCCGCCCCACGAAGGGTTGTTCACCCTAAAAATTAAGGCGTATCCCCAAAAATCGGGCGTTGAACCATCGGAAACCACCATTCAGGTGAAGGCAGTGGCAGATGACGGCAAAATTTCCGCGCTGTCGGTACCGACACCCCCGCTCCCCACCCCAGCCACCATCGCGTGTGCCAAACTTTCCGTGTTGGTAAAAGATGTGACCATTCCCGATGGCACTGAAATTCAACCCGGTGCAGAATTTGAAAAAACGTGGCACATTAAAAACACCGGCACGTGCGATTGGGGCGCCGGCTACACCTTCAAATTGGTGAATGGACCCGCGTTGAGCGCCAAACGCATTGATGTGCCAAATGTGCATACCCTTGACACGGTGGACATCACCCTAAAAATGACTGCCCCCGCCGACCCCGGCACATATCGCAGCACATGGCAGCTTTTCGACGCCGGCGGAAAACCATTCGGCGCGCAATTTTTTGCCGAAATAGTCGTGCCGCAAACATGCCGTAATCCCGATATAACCTTGTTCACCGCCCAACCTGCCAGCATCGCCACCGGCGGCTCGGCGGTATTGCAGTGGCAGGTTAACGGCGCAAAAGCCATCAACATTTCACCCAATATCGGGCAGCCAAACAGCGCCGCCAACACGCTGACCGTTTCGCCGCAAAAAACCACGCCATACACGCTCACCGCCCGCGATGGCGATTGTGTCTCAACCCGGCAGGTGACGGTCACGGTGTCGCCGCAAATATGCACCGGCATTACCATCCACCGTTTTGATGCCACGCCCGCCACCCTTGCGCACGGCGAACAGAGTACCCTCAGTTGGGATGTGTCGGGCGCGCAAAAAATAGACATTGAGCCTGCGCCGGAGGTTAGCGCCGCTACCAGCAGTTTAACCGTTGCCCCGCAGAAAACCACCCAATACACGCTCATTGCCGAAAACGAAACTTGCCGGGTCACAAAAAACACCACCATCACCGTGCTGCCATCTGCCGCGCTGATTGATTTTATCGCCGCCGCCGATACCGCTATCTGGCAAACCGACACCGGCGCGCGCCTCACGTTTGGGCGCGACCCGCGCGCGGAAACCCCGCCGCTCATTTTGGATGGGTATGCGCTGTGGCGCGATACCGTCACCCTGCAAAATAACACAGCCGCCGCACGGGTGCTGGAAATAAACTCCGCCGGAGAAAATTTTGTGCAGGGACGATACACCTTCAATTTGGCAAAC
>CAYZQQ010000083.1:0-11116 GCA_964480075.1 uncultured Anaerolineaceae bacterium | reverse complement strand
CACCAGCGTGAAGGGTCGGCGGGGCACCGCGCCGGAAAAGTATGTGGCTTCCATTTCGGGGAAATTATTCAAGTAATGGGATGTTGTCGTCATTCAGTTTTTCCAGAATATCGAGAATAGTGATTGGCGCGTGGGGGCAACGTCTGCCCGTCGCCCGTGTGCAGGTGATGCGGATGCGTTTCAATTTCGGGGTGATGAGGCGCATTGTCCCAGCGAAAACGCAAGGTTCCTGCGTCATCCTGCCATTGGAAGCTGTATTTCGAGACAGATACCACCTCATCACCCACCGCAAACCGCTGGAACGTTTCGAGCATATCGCCGTTTTTCAAAAACAGTCGATAGCGGAGTAGCCCGACCACGCCTTGCGATTCTTCGCGGATGATTGCCAGCCTCGCAATGACCGGATGAGCAACAATCAATGACCGAACCAAATTCAGATAGTCGGCGGCGTTTTTCATTCCAGATTATCCAACTGGTCAATTTTCTGCTGAATGTCGCGCCTCAGTTCAACGATGCCGGACCACTCGAAAAAATCCATCGCGTCACCCAATTCGCCGGTCTCGAATTTGGCGTAAAATTCCTCGCTTTGCATCCCGTATTGGGTCTCGAATGTGCGCAGGGCGGCATCGTATTTTTCCAGTTTCGATTGATACTGCGCCCGCGTGACATCCAATAATTTGTCAAGCGTCCGGTTCAGAGCGTCATCTTCGGCTATCACCTGCTGCAACAAATTCAGTTTTTCCGATATGGTCATGCCGTCACCTCATTTTCGGGATACTGTTATTCTATCACAGTCCCTGCGCCATTTAAAGCACCCCGCACGGGATTTTCCACCCGCCCATCGGCGAAAATAATGCGCGTCAATCCGCCCGCCAGCGCCTCCTGCGCACCCATCACCTTCTTTTTCATACGATCCTGCGCCACCGCCATAAATTTATCCAGCGATGGCGCCGGAATGTGGCGGATGAGCGTGCTTTCATCGGGGAATTTCTCCAGCAAGCCCGGCACATTCGACAAAATGACCAGCGTGTCCGCACCCAGCGCAATAGCGGTCGCCGCCGAAGCGCGGTCGCCGTCCACGTTGATGGCTTCGCCGTCGTAGCTGATGGCGGGCGGCGTGATGACCGGCACGTACCCCGCCGACAGCAGCAGGTTGAGCAAATCGGTATTCACCCGTTCCACTTTGCCGGTGAAATCATCGCGCAGGACACGCTTGCGTCCGTTTTCCACAATTTTGATGGTGGCTTTGCGCTTGCCTTCCCACAATCGCCCATCCAGCCCGCTGAGACCGATGGCGTTCACCCCGCGCGACTGCAGTTTTTCCACCAGCCCTTTGTTCATCTGCCCGCAATAAACCATTTCAAAAATTTCGATGGTGCGGCGGTCGGTGCGGCGGGAGGAAAAGCCGCTGACACTGGTCACAAATTGCGGCGGATGTCCCAGTTTTTCCGCCACCTCATTCGTCAGCGCCGAGCCGCCATGCACCACCACCATTTTTTCGCCGTTTTTCACCATTTCAGCGATGTCGTCCGCAATCAAATCGTAATTAATGCCGGTGCTGCCACCGATTTTCAATACAAACATAGATACTCCATCTAAAGATTTTTTTCCAAATGATCCGTGATTCGTGAAGACGTGATACGTGAACATCACGTCTCACGTTTCACGTCTTCACGGGTCACACCGGATGCAAGCCCGGAAACCCAAGCCCGGCGCGTTCATCGAAGCCGCACATCAGGTTCATCGCCTGCACCGCCGACCCCGCCGCGCCTTTCATCAAGTTGTCGATGGCGGAAATGACCACCACCCGATTCGTGCCTTTGTCCACCGCAAAACCGATGTCGCAGAAGTTTGTGCCTGCCAGCAGTTTCGGTTCGGGATAGCGGTGAATGCCCACCCGACTTTTCACCAGCCGGACAAACGGCTCATCCCGATATGCGGCGCGATAGAGTTTCCACAATTCTTTTTCAGGCAGCGATTCCTTCAAAAAGCAATGGCTGGTTGCCAGCGCGCCGCGCACCATTTCGATGGCGGTGATGGAAAAATGCAGGTCGAAAGCCGTGCCCAATTCCTGCCGAATTTCCGCCTGATGGCGGTGTCCCGTCGGTTTGAATGAGCGCACCGAACCGCTCCGTTCCGGGTGGTGCGAACTTTCAGTGGGGCGACCGCCCCCTTCCGAAGAGCCGACCTTCACCTCTGTGACCACCGTTTCCAGCAGTCCCGCATCCGCCAGCGGCGCAATCCCCAAATTGGTGACGGTGGCATTGCACCCGACACCGGAAACATATCGCGCCGATTGCAGTTCCGTGCGGTGGCGTTCCGGCAAGCCGTACACAAATTTTTCCAGCCATTGGGGATTGGGGTGCGGCGCGCCGTACCATTGCTCGTATGCCGCCGCATCACGCAATCGAAAATCGGCGGAGGTGTCGATAATTTTGTCCGCCAGCGCGGCATATTTTTCGATGGCCGCGCCGGTCACGCCGTGCGGCTGGGCAATGAACAGCACATCGCACGCTTCCAGCGTATCGGGATGGCTGAATTTCAGCATGGTCTGCCCGCGCAAATTGGGATGCACCACATGCACAAATCGCCCGGTCTGGCTGGCAGATGTCACTTGCTGAACAATCACATTCGGGTGGAACAGGAGCAGGCGCAATAGTTCGCCGCCCACGTACCCTGCCCCACCGATGATGGAAATGGTTGTCGTCATTCTTCCTCCAACAATTCAAAATGAAAAATGAAAAGGGTAAAATTATTTGCCGTCAGAATTATTCCGTTTGGCAGAAAGCAAAATGGCAGACAAAATTTTAACGATTTGCGCAGTTTCATCCGTCAATTCACCCAACAGATGTGGCACGACCAATTCAGCCTTTTGTATCAACTGCAGCCAACAGCGGCTTTCCAACGCCTCTTTTTGAGCAATAGACATTTTCACGATGAAATCGGCTTTGCTTTGCCCACCCTGCGCTTCGTGAACGTTTGCCCCGATTGACGTTCCCGAACGCAACAGTTATTTCCCCAGCACACGCCCCACGCTATCTTTTTCCAATTCGCGATACAACCGGATAATCCGCAGTGAATAAGCGATGGTTCGTTCCGATATATCTTTTTTCATTTCCATTTTACATTTTTAATTTTGCATTTTTACTTGCTGCACCGCTTGAGCCAGCCGGGCGACGCCTTCATCCAACTGTTCCGGGGTCATGGCGCAGTATGGCAGACGCAAGAAGCGTTCGCCGCCGCCATTGGGGAAAAATGCCTCCCCGCTGGCAAGATTGAGCGCAAACTGCTCGCGAGCCACGGGCCGCAGGGCTTCGGTGGTGATGCCTTCCGGCAGGGTGACGGACAGGAAAAAGCCGCCGTCGGGGCGCGTGGATTGCGCGTCCGGTAGGTGTTTGTCCAGCGCGGCGAGCGTCGCGTCGAGGCGCGGGGCGTACAGCGCTTTCAGTTTCTCAATCTGCGCGGGCAGATGTCCGGCGTTCAGGTATTCAAACACAATCCCCTGTGAAAGCAGCGACGGCGCGATGTAGGTGTCCTCGGCAATCTTCGCCACCGCACGGATGATGTCGGCATTACCCACCACAAATCCCACGCGCGGGCCGGGGCCAATCAACTTGCTGAATGAGAGCATGTGCAGTACCCGCTCCGGATTCAATTCAAACAGCGACGGCTGTGCCTCGCCGCGATAGCGCAGCGGGCGGTAGGGTGCGTCTTCCAGCAGCCAGAAATTGTATTTTTCTGCCAGTTCGACCAGTTTTTGCCGTTTTTCCAGCGAATAGGTTGCGCCGGAGGGATTTTGGAAGTCGGGAATAATGTAGAAAAATTTGGGTGTGTGCTGTTGCAACGCCGCTTCCAGCGCGTCGATGTCCACCCCATCCGCTTCCAAGGGGATGCCCACAATATTGGCGCGATGGCGGCGCAGCAGAGTCAACGTGCGGTCATACGTGGGTGATTCCACAAAAACAGTGTCGCCCGGTTCGATGAAATAGTAACTCAGAAACTCAATGAGATTCAGTGAGCCATTGCCGGTGAGTACGTGATTCGATGGCACGCCCATCCAGTCGGCGAGCCATTCCACCAACGGGGCAAACCCAAAAGATTTGCCATACTGCAAAATGGTCGTACCGTATTCTCGCACGGCGTGTTCCGCCGCAACACTCATCGCGTCAATGGGAAATGATTCCGTGGCGGGAACACCCCGGGTGAAGTTTAGCAGTTCGCGGGACACATCATACTCCTTTGGTATTTTCACTATGGTTTGAAGAAAAAAACGAACGCAGAGGCAGTTATCTACCCCCCCCCCTGCGCTCGCAAAAAGCCTATTTTATCCGCGGTCCCCCCGTCAACACTTCAGGGGGACAATCGGGTGCGAATTTTTTGAAATTGTCGATAAATCGTGCGGCAAGCTGTTGATATTTGCGATTATATTCGGCTTCACTGCTCCACGATTGTGCCGGATAGAGTACGCTGTCCGGCACACCGGGGCAGGTTTTTGGCACTTGGAACCCAAAGACGGGGTCTTGATAATATTCCACGTCGAGTAAATCGCCATTGAGCGCGGTGTTCAGTAGGGTGCGCGTGTGTCTGATGCTGATACGTTTGCCGACGCCATACGCACCACCGACCCAACCGGTGTTGAGCAGCCAGCAATTTACGCCGTACCGTTCGATTTTCCGCCCCAGTAAATCGGCATAATACATAGGATGGTGTACCATAAATGGCGCACCGAAGCAAGCGCTGAACGTAATTTCCGGCTCGTCGCCCAAGCCCACTTCTGTGCCGCCCACTTTGGAGGTGTACCCCGAAATGAAATGATACATTGCCTGTTCCAGCGTGAGTCGAGCAATGGGCGGCATAACCCCCTGCGCATCACACGTTAACAGAATGATGTTCTGGGGATGCCCCCCCCGTTTTTCGGGGATAGCATTACTGATATATTCCAGCGGATATGAAGCCCGGCTGTTTTCGGTCACTTCATCATCATTCAAATCGATGACACGGGTTACGGGGTCGTGTACCACATTCTCCAGAATTGTGCCGAAGGTGTGGGTGGTGGCGTGAATTTCCGGTTCCGCCGTGGGCGAAAGTTGAATCACTTTGGCATAACAGCCCCCTTCAAAATTAAAAACCCCGCTATCGCTCCAGCCGTGCTCATCATCGCCAATCAGCTCGCGGCTGGGGTCGGCAGACAGCGTGGTTTTTCCCGTGCCGGACAATCCAAAAAACAACCCCACGTCGCCATCATCGCCCTGATTCGCCGAGCAATGCATGGTCATCACCCCTTTTTGGGGCAGTAGAAAGTTCATCACAGTGAAAATTGATTTTTTAATTTCGCCGCCATAACCGCTATCGGCGATGATTGCCAATTTCTGCTCAAAATTTAGGGTGATGAACGTACTGGAATTGGTGCCGTCAATGGGGCGATATGCCTTGAATGACGGCGCACATACCACCGTAAATTCCGGCACGTGCTGGCGGTATTCCTCTTTTGTTTCCGGCAAAATGAACATATTGCGGGCAAACAAACTGTGCCATGCATACTCGGTGATGATGCGCACGGGGAAGCGATAATCGGGGTCGGCGCCGGCATAGCAGTCTTGCACAAACAAATCGCGTCCCTGCAAAAATCCCTGCATACGGCTGTAGGTGTCGTCAAATTGACCGGGGCTGATGGGACGGTTATATTCGCCCCACCAAATTTTCTCTTCGGTGGATGGTTCGCGCACAATAAACTTATCTTGCGCGGCGCGGGCGGTGTGTTTGCCGGAACGCACGCTGATGGGTCCCATGCGCGTGATTTGCCCTTCGCCGCGAAAAACAATTTCTTCATACAACGATTCAGTGGGCAGATTCCAGTAAACTTTTCGCAAATTGGTCAAGCCGTGATTTTTCAGTCCGTAATCGCTTTTAAATTCGACGGCATACGGTTCGGCGGGGGTTGTTATGTTCAAAAGATTGTTGTTCATCATTCTCTCCAGCTCCCGGCTATGATTTACATCCAGTCACGGATTAATTTGCGGTCGCCAATGTAGATTTCGTTGGGCGCATTCGGGTCGAGCGCCCATTTCATCCGTGCCACGCCTTCGATGGCATCTTTGACAGAACCGGCATAGCTGATGCGCAGATATCCGTCCATCCCAAATGCCGAACCCGGCACAGCGACCACCAGCGCTTTTTTTAGTAAAAATTGTGCCAATTCCACCGACCCCATGTTGTAGGCGCGAAAATCGGGCATACAGTAAAAAGTGCCGCCGGGGGGTGTCACTTTTATATCGGTGAATGAACGCAATTCTTGCAATAGCACGTCGCGGTTGTTTTGGATGGTGAGTCGCAAATTTTCAACCACATTTTGCCGCCCGGTGAGGGCGCTTGCTGCCGCTGCCTGAGAAATTGTGGATGGGTTGGAGGTAATTTGCCCCTGCACTTTTGTCAGCGTTTCGGCAAGTTTGCGGTTTGTTATTGCCCAGCCGATACGGTAGCCGGTCATGCCGTACAATTTTGAGATGCCGTTGACAACAATAACCCGTGTATTTTCGACATTTTTATGGGTGAATTCATAGCCGGGCGCAGGATGGTTCCCATCGAAAACCAACTTGTGGTAAATGTCATCCATAATTAAATAGATGCCTTTGCGCTCGCAAAAATCTACCAACTCGGCAACAAATTCGTTGGAATACACAATACCGGAAGGATTGTTGGGGTTATTGAGAATGATGGCTTTGGTATACGAGCTGACTGCCTCCTCGACTTCGGTCATGGTTGGAAAAAACGACCCGTCTTCGGGGGTGACCACCACCGGAATACCATACACCATTTTCACTATCTCCGGGTAGCTGACCCAGTATGGTGCCATAATGACGACTTCATCTTGCGGGTTGATGATGGAGAACAGAATATTGTAGAGTGATTGCTTTGCGCCGGTGGACACCACTATATTTTCCGGTGCAACTTTACGCCCATAATTCTCTTCGGTATAGCGGATGATGGCTTTCTTTAAGCCGGGCGTGCCATCAATGGGGGTGTATTTTATATCGCCTTCGCGTAATTTTGCGGCAGACCCCAGCAGTGCGGTGATGGGCGCCTTATTTTTGGGTTCGCCGGCACCCAAATGGATGACCGGCTCACCCTTTGCTCGCAATTGGCGGGCGGTTTCGTTCAGCGCAAGTGTCGGTGAATCTGTGATGGCGCTGGCAAGTCGACTGATACTCATGGGAATTCTCCTTCCGTATCATCTGTCAAAGGATGATTGGGTTATTGGCGATTCTGCGCTACATTGAGCACATAATCCACCACGCGGGCAGGAATATCAACGCCTGTGGTATCGATGCTATTACGGAATTCCATGGTGTAATTAACTTCATTCACCAGCAGGTTGCCATCTGCCGTTTCCAGCAGGTCAACCGCCACCACGCCGCCGCCGACAGCTTTCGCCGCCGCCCGTGACAGCCGGTCCACATCGGGGGTGACGGGGCAATTTTCGGCGTGCCCGCCACGGGCGGTATTGGTGATCCAGTGGTCGGAATAGCGGTAAATCGCAGCGATAGTTTCATCACCCACTACAAAACTGCGAATGTCTCGCGCCGGTTTATCAATATATTCCTGAATGTAAAAGATGGAGTGCTGGTATGTACCAAGTACCTGTTTATGTTCCAGTACGGTTTCGGCGGCTTCCCGGTCATTTATTTTTGAAAGCAATCGTCCCCACGAACCGATTGCCGGTTTGAGGACCACCGGATACCCCAGTTCTTCAATGGCTTGCAGGGCGCTTTCCGGAGTAAACGCAATTTTACTGCGCGGCACGGGAACGTTATCGCGCACCAGCGCCGAAGTGGTTTCCAGTTTGTTGCCGCAAATGGCGGCCACTTCATACGTATTCACCGTGGGAATGCCCCAGTCGTTAAGAATGCGCAGGGCGTACAGCGCTCGCGAGTGGTTGACACAACGTTCCAACACCACATCGTATTTCCCCCAGCCATTGCCCTGAAAATCAAAGATGATTTTGCGGTCATCAATCAAATCAACAGGGGCATTATGGCGCTCAAATGCCTGAATGAGTAGTTTTTCTTCTACCCTTACTCGTGAGTGGAGCATCGCAATTTTTAGGTGGGTCATCGGTTATTCACCCCAATCCTCTTCTTCTTCCGGGGCTTGCTGCAGAGAAAGCGGCTTGAGCGATACCACTTCCAACTCCAACCCGCATTCGGGGCACGGAACAATTTCACCCTCCATCACATCGGCAGGTAGCGCAACTTCGGCAGCACATTCCGGACATTCGGCGACTAATTGATTTGACATTTTTCCTCCTGAGATAGGTTTTTGAAAAAGAAACGGCTTATCAGACAAGTCTGATAAGCCGCGATGCTACAAGTTTGCCAAGCAAGCACAACTAACCAGACTGTTTATCCGGCGGATTAGTACGCTTGGTAGTGGTAGCTACAAATGGGAACATATTTTTCACACGTTTTCTATAATTAAAGCGAGTTTACAACAACTCATTCATCCTGTCAAACTGGATTATCTGTGGCTGACTTTGGGGCGCACATCTGCCTGTAATTGCTGTTACGCGCGCTGTTTCGTGCGTTTGGTTAAACAAAAATGCAGCAGACAGGTGTCTTCTTAATAATTTGGGGTAGGGACAGAGCAGCGCTCTACCCCTACCTATTGAGATGATGCGTTTGCTCTGATGGTTACGACTATTTTCAAAAGAGTCGAGCAAAAGGTAGGACAGTCGGGTACATTCAGCTATTGAGGGGGGGGAAACAACTTTGGATACTTTTCTCCCCTTTGGGATTTCCAGAGTCAGTTCTTTCACGAAGCCAGCGTCTTTTGGCTGTGTTATCAGGATCTTCTGCCGCTCCTTTGATGTTTGCATTATTTTGCAACGTGGATCTGACATCGTAAATTGCAGTGTTAAAGTTGCGGAGAGCTTTTAACAGTTCCCGGTCGGAGCGCGGCTCAGGGGTTTGAACCTGATAGGTGAGACTCATCAAGAAATCACGCGCACTCTGCAGGATGTCCGGCGTAAAATCTTGATTCAAAACATCAATCGGAGCGATGTAACGGTCATCTACATCCGACCTTTCAAGCTTTTCTATCATGCACTTTAGCTTTTTAGTGGTATCAGCTGTAATGGGGTATCCGGCGGCTGCCGGGTCGTCCAATAATTGATTTAGCCGTTCACGCAGATGCTTTAATATGCCTTCCGGCTCCGGCGCGTCAAGATTAATCTCCACCCGGCGGTTTACCGGATTTCCTGTTTTAGCATCATCCGGCAGACGCAGGTCCGCTTCTCCTTTGCTGCTGGGGGGAGTAAACCGAATTCTCACTGTTGGTTCAAACATGGCGCCCCAATGTCGCCTAATTTCTTTCTTGAGCCATTTTTCCGCCTCACGCGCTCTGGCAAGCCCAAGGTTGAGGTTAGACTCTTCTGTGCCCACCGAATCGGTATAGCCGATAATCTCAATTTTACGAACCGGGCGGAACGCATACCACGGTGATACTCGCCAACTGTCCGCAATATGGCGCCCCACCAGAGAGATTTCTTTTTTGACGTTCTGCGTCAGACGATGTTTCCCAAACTCGAAACCCGCTATGCGAGCTTTATTGGGAGAAATCACTAAATGTTCGATGAGTGTCGGGAATGCCGCACTGACCAGAAGAGCTAGCTCGCCGGTCGGAACTCCGCCGGATGGCAGGGCAAGTAGTTGTTCAAGGTCTAGCTGGAGGTCTTGCTCCAGTTCTGATTTTGCACTGAGCGGCAAAATCTGGAATACATTAAAGGGCCAGTCGTCTGCGTATGGCTCATTCAGCCGCTGAACATAGGGGGCAAACTGGGCAACCGTTTCACCAGAGAGCATCTGAAGACCGGTAATCGGTCCCTCAATTCGCAGCAAATCAATTGTTACCAACGATTTCCGCGCTACTGCCATTAGATCTAATAATTCTACTTTCAGCCGACGGGTCCAACCGGTTCTCTTCTTCCGCTGACTTTCTTTCAGCATCCAGCGCACGTTCTCAATGGGCAACTCAATACGTGACCGCCCCAGTCTTGTCACTTTAAGCCACGGCGGAAGCCCCGAAACCACATGCGCATCGGAGTTTATGGACCCTAACTTTCTCCGAATTTTATCTTCCAGCCAACTGGGGAAACTGGCATACGCGACAAGCAGGTATTCCGTTGCATTCCGGCGAGTTGCCGGAAAAGGAACCCGGCTGCGGGTGAACATTTTATTTAGGTTGATGCCCAGATTCTTTTCAAGTGTCTCTTTCCCGTCAATACTCTTGTACCATCCTACATAGAATCTACAGCGTCGCAGTTCTGTCGAATGTATTCTGTACGCGCGGTTTTCAAAAAGTAGACGGATGTCCCTCTCTTGGACGGGGGCTAACACTTTATGTAACTCAATCGTCACATTAACTTGGTTTACCAACCCTGATAAATCGGTGGTGAGATGTTTAACCCAGTGTGACGCGCCAACCATATCGAGCAGCCACTCTACCCTGTTGAGCGGCAGGCGAATTCGGGCGCGGGACAGGACTGCAATAGTCAGGTTTTTGGTCTCCCGCAGTCTCCGAAATTCTGCGGTCCGTGCTTGTGCATTGGAAGCCGTTCTGCGCCGCCAGCGCGTGATATTCAGCGTTGATGGATAGTGTTTGCACTCGCGACGGGGTTTTTCCTTTTGTACCTGTGCCTCAAAGATAGCCTGCTCTAGCTCCGTTATCTCACGTTGTTCCGGCAAAATTGTCTCTCCGAGAATGCCGGAAACAGGCACACCAAGAAGCGCCCCTTCTGCAAAGCCGTGTTCTCTGTCAGCGAGAGACTCTGTATATTCCTCTCCTTCCAGCCCATCGCCAAATTCCGCCCCCTCAAATTCATTGAGAATTCCATCGTCCCATTCGTCAACAAATTCGTATTCGGCGACTGTCTCATCTTCGTCATATTCTTCATCAGACAAGAACTCACGGTCACTTTGGTTTTGAACGTGATGCTCCTCTGCAAAGTGTTCAGCCGCCGGTTTGATGGATCGTTTCTGCTCAAACGCATGCTGAAAGGGGCTTTCAAGCCGGTCACTTGGGATGCCGGACACTGTTATTCCGCCAGTTTCAGACTCCGCAC
>CAYZQQ010000082.1:0-11170 GCA_964480075.1 uncultured Anaerolineaceae bacterium | reverse complement strand
CCGCTGGCAATACCATGACGACGACGTGGACCGTCAGCGCCGGTGACGCGGCCAGACGGCGGATGTGGGGGTGGCGGTGGGAAGTGTACCGCCGACTGCTGCCAGTGCATCGGCAGACTGAATCAAGCCCGCGCCATATTCTTCATCTTCACCGGTTGGGCCCAAATCAAGCGCGGTAGATTTGATGGTGTTCACCAAATCGTCCACCGAGAGTGACGGGTTTTGAGCCAGTAGCAATGCCGCCAGCCCGCTAACGTGCGGGGTTGCCATAGATGTCCCTTCCATAAATAGATAGCGGAACGTGTTAATTTCACCGCTGCGGAAGGTTTGTTGAACAATGCCGTCGCCAAACCCGTCGTTATTTTGGTCTACTTGATTGTCGCCGCCGGGGGCAACCACATCAATTTCCGGTCCAACATTGCTGTATCGCGCCCGGGTTTTATCGTATCGCACCGCTCCAATTGCCATAACGCTGTCGTATCGCGCCGGATATTCTACCAGTCCGTTATTGTTCCCCGCCGCAGCGACCACCAGCACGCCTTGCACGCGGGCTTGATTGACCGCATCCAGCAGGGCTTGCGAGCCGCTATGCCCGCTGAGACTCATGTTGATTACTTTTGCACCGTTTGCCACGGCAAAATTAATACCCTGAATGATACCGGCATACGTGCCCTGTCCCAAGCTATCCAGCACTTTTAACGGCATAATGTTGGCATTATACGCGACGCCCGCCACCCCTTCGCCATTGTTGGTACTTTGCGCCAATGTCCCTGCCACATGCGTGCCATGTCCGTTATCATCGTTGGGGTGAGTATCGTTATTAATAAAATCGTACCCGTTGACAAAATGGGTATTCGCCAAATCGGGGGCTTGTTGAAACGATTGATAGGTTTCATATGCAATGCCCGTGTCCAGCACTGCCACAGTTACGCCCGTGCCGGTACTCATATCCCACGCGGTGGGCATCTGAATTGCAGCCATATTCCATTGATAGCTGAAGAATGGGTCGTTGGGGGTTGAATAGTGGGGAATACCATCGGCAAAAGCGACATAATTTGGCTCGGCAAATTCAACAGTTTCGCTGGCGGTTAATTTTTTTGCCACATCCAAAATATTTTTGTCGGGGCTGAAAGAAGCGACATAAAATTGACGCGCGTCACCCGTTTTGGCGCTCAATGCCTCAAAAGTTTTGCCGGTTGCCTGCGCCACCGGACTAAGCAACGGTCGCAAACCGGTGATGCCCGTATTGGAAAATAGCGCATTGAGTGCTGCGCTGCCCACCGACAAACTCTGAATGCCTTCCTTCCGCTCGGTGGGGAGCTGGGGCAAAACTGACTCGCCGAATTTTACCAAAACTTCACCGGGAACATACGCCTCGGAAACGGGATTGACCAGAACCGTGCTAGAATCATCCAGCACCGATTCGCCTGCGGGAGGCTGCGCTTTTGCGGTGGGGGGCGGATTCCCGGCAGAATTTTCGGTTCGGGCGCGAGCGCATCCACTTAAAATAACCGCCGCAATCGCCAGTAAAAGGAGGAACACGTGCCAGCGTTTCATATGATTCTCCGTTCATCTGTTAAGTGCAGTACTGAGGTACTCACTAGCGATAGTTTAACATAAATTAAGAATTGATGCAACACTGTTTCTGTATTTTTTGTATTGAATCGTTTCTCTATCCAAAATATGCTATAATGTGGATAATATCTAAATTCTTGGAGTACGCGTATGAATCGCACTGTAGAGAAACACAAAAAAATGCCGGTATTAAAGGATGCACCAGCCGCAAAATCAGGCAATGGGCGCTCGGCTCAGGATTTAGCCGACCCCGATTTGTATTTTAATCGGGAGCTAAGTTGGCTGGAATTTAATCGTCGGGTGCTGGAAGAGGCGCAAGACCCGCGTCATCCACTGCTGGAACGGATAAAATTCTTGGCGATTTACGGCTCAAATTTAGATGAATTTTTTATGACGCGCGTCGCCGGGTTAAAACAACAGTTTCAGGCGGGGGTGGTTGAAACGCCGCCCGATGGCATGACGCCCGCCCAGCAGCTTGCCGCTATTCGCAAAATGTTAAAACCGATGCTGCGTGATGTGCGCGAATTATTGCAAAATGAATTACTCCCCGGGCTGGCAAAAGTAGGCGTAAAAATATACAATTTTGATGAGCTAAATAGCAAACAACGCGCCAGCGCCAATCAGTTTTTTATGAATGAAGTGTTCCCGGTGCTCACCCCGCTGGCGTTTGACCCCGGTCGTCCGTTTCCGCACATTTCCAATTTAAGCTTGAATTTGGCAGTGCGGGTATATAGTCCGGAAGAGGGCGAACATTTCGCCCGATTAAAAGTCCCCAATTCGTTGCCTCGATTTGTTCCTGTGCCCCATGCCGGGAGCAAATTGCCCTACAAACGATTCCATTTTGTGTGGCTGGAACAGCTCATCATCGCTAATTTAAAGAACCTTTTCCCCGGGCTAGAAATTCTGGAAGCGTATCCGTTTAAGGTTACCCGCAATGCCGATATTGAAATTCAGGAAGATGAAGCCTCTGACCTGTTGCAAACCATCGAAGCCGGATTACGGCGGCGGCGGTTTGGACCCGTGGTGCGATTGACCATCGACCAGTCAATGCCGGAGCACATTAGGGTATTGCTGGCGCGAAATTTGCAACTTGACTCCAAAGATGTGTTTGAAGTTGATGGCGCGTTGAAACTCAGCGATTTTTGGGGATTATATAACATTGACCGCTACGATTTGAAGGATGCCCCATACGTGCCGGCTGTGCCAAAAGTTTTGCGGTCGTTACCCGCGCCGGAAGCCATTTTTAACGCCATCCGCCGGCACGATATTTTGTTGCACCACCCGTATGATTCGTTTTTGCCGGTGGTTGATGTTTTGCGAACGGCTGCTCGTGACCCCAACGTGCTGGCAATTAAACAGACACTCTATCGCGTCGGGCGTGATTCGCCCATTGTAAAGGCGCTAATGGAGGCGCGGGAAAACGACAAAGAAGTCGCCGTGCTGGTTGAACTGAAGGCGCGTTTTGATGAAGAAAGTAATATCGGCTGGGCGCGCGCGCTGGAGCGCGTGGGTGTTCATGTGGTGTATGGTTTGTTGGGGCTGAAAACGCACAGTAAAGTGACGATGGTGGTGCGCAAAGAAGGCGACGGGCTGCGTCGCTATTTGCATTTGGGAACGGGTAACTATAATGCCGTGACCGCCCAAATTTACACCGACCTCGGCTTGCTGACCGCCGATGAAACACTGGCGGACGATGTGAGCCATCTGTTTAATCGTTTGACGGGCTATTCTAATTTGACCGATTATAAAGAGTTGCTGGTAGCGCCGGTGAATTTGCGCGAGGGAATACTCGCGCTCATTGAACGGGAAATAAAAAAACACACCGCCAAAAATCGCGGGCATCTAATTTTTAAGATGAATGCATTGGTGGACGATGAAATGATTCGGGCGTTATATCGGGCATCGCAGGCGGGCGTAACGGTAGATTTAATCGTTCGCGGTATCTGTTGTTTGCGTCCGCATCTACCCGGCATTAGCGATAATATCCGTGTGGTGAGCATCGTTGGGCAGTTTTTGGAACATACGCGGATATTCTATTTTCGCAACGGCGGCGATGAAGAAATCTATATGGGCAGCGCCGATTTAATGCCGCGAAACCTTAACGGGCGCGTGGAAACGGTCTTTCCTATAAAAGATGCGTCATTGCGACAAACCATCTACGATGAAATTTTGCAGATTGGGCTGGCTGATAATGCTCAGGCGCGGGTGCTGTTACCGGACGGCGCATATAAACGGCTCTCGCCCAAAAATGGCGAATTGCCCATCAATAGCCAATTGGAATTGATGCGCCGGGCGCAGGAACATTAAGGATGGGGGGAATATGGCAGACAGAAAACCAATTCAACTTGACCAATTTCTAAAACTGGCAAATGTGGTTGCCAGCGGCGGGCAGGCAAAACAGCTTATTCAAGCGGGTGACGTAAAATTGAATGGCATTGTAGAAACACGCCGAAAAAAAAAGCTTGCCCCCGGCGATAAAGTGGAAGTGTTCGATATAAAATTAGAGGTGGAAATGGAAGAACCGGAATCGGAATAGCAACAAAAAACCTCGGCATTACGCCGAGGTTTTGACTGGGGCACAGGGATTCGAACCCCGACCGACAGATTCAGAGTCTGCTGTCCTACCATTAGACGATGCCCCACCAATCGGGCGCTATGATACACCCGGGAGCATTTATTGTCAAACAAATGAGCCTGCCGAATGGTTGTTTCGGCAGGCTCATTGTGTTTACCGGGTTGTTATTTTTCGGTGGCAAAATTATCTTGAATGTAGCGCGCTACGCGCCGTGATGATAGCACGCCGACCGGTTTGTTGTCGCCATCTACCAGCATAATGTGACGGAATTTGTTGATGGACATCAAATGGATGGCGTGAGCCAGGGTGTTATCGGCTTTAAGCGTGGTTACATTTGGCGTCATATAGTTTGTGATGGGAGCGGTTTGCAATTCAGAAAGGTTGCCGGCAATTTTGCGCAACACGTCGCCTTCGGTGAAAACGCCGCTGAGTTTGCCGCTATCATCAACCAGCGCCAGTAATCCGACATCCAAATCGTGCAATTTCTGCACGGCTTCTCCAACCGTGATATTTTTAGAAGCGATGAGCGGTTTGGGGGGATGCAGGGCAGACAATGTATCGGTAGGAGAGAAGTGCGGTTCCGAACTTGCTTCGCCACGGAACATAACACCCACATATTCTTCATCTACCCCGCCGGGAGGGACTGAGGCATCTCTCCCCTCATGTCCGTTACTGCCATTTTGCCCGTCGCTTTCATCATGCACTGTCCATGTTTCGGCTTGGGTGAGAAGTTTTTGTAAATCACCTTTGCCTTTTTGGTCAATCGCGGTTTGAATTTGGTCGGCAACCTGCTGTTCGTACGAAGGATGTGTCACATCGCGGAAAACGCCCATCGGTTCGGGCATCCCGTCTTCGTGGTGCATTTGGCTCAAAAAATATGCCAAGCTGCCATTTTCGATTGATTCTTGATGAACCAACAATTCGCTTTCGTCCACCTCATCCAGCGAAACAACTTCCGGTTTGATGCCGTTCAATCGCACGCCCTTATCTTTGTTCTTGCCAAACGTGAGCGGTTTGCCGTTTTCCAGATAGATGACATTTTCGAGTTTGGTTTTTGAGTTGGTGGCATAATCCCATGTGCCATCATTAAAGATAAGACAGTTTTGGTACACTTCTACAAAAGCGGTGCCTTTGTGATGGGCGGCGCGGCGGAACATTTCTGCCATGTGTTTAACGTCGACGGCGGCGGTGCGGGCGATAAACGTGGCGCCGGTACCAATTGCCACCGAAATGGGGTTGAATGCGGGGTCAAGCGAACCCATCGGCGATGATTTGGATTTGGTGCCGGGCAGTGATGTCGGTGAGTATTGCCCTTTGGTCAACCCGTAAATTCGGTTATTGAACAGAATGATTTTCAGGTCGATGTTGCGGCGCAGGGTGTGGATAAGATGATTCCCACCGATGGACAGCCCATCACCATCGCCGGTGATGACCCACACTTGCAGGTTTGGGTTGGCAATTTTTAAGCCGGATGCCAGCGTTGGCGCACGTCCGTGAATGCTGTGGATGCCATAGGTGTCCATATAGTAGGGGAATCGGCTGGAACAACCGATGCCGGAGATGAAGACGATATCTTCTCTGGGAATACCCAATTCGGGCAAAATGCGCTGCATTTGAGCCAAAATTGCATAATCGCCACAGCCGGGACACCAGCGCACCATTTGGTCAGATACAAAATCTTTTCGGGTTAGTTCTAAAGTTACTTCTGTCATTTTTCTCTCCAAACTCCTATTTAACCCTCTGCCAACAGAGCGTCAATTCTATCGCGAATTTCTTTGATGGCAAATGGTCGCCCGGTTACTTTATTCATCGGAATGAACTCGTGCGTGCCATATTTTGCGCGGAGGAGTACTATCAATTGCCCCATGTTCATTTCCGGGACGAGTACGTGTTTGAATTTGTTTAGAATGTCACCAAGATTGCGCGGGAAGGGATTGATGTATCGCACATGCACGTGGGATACTTTTTCTCCTTGTGCCAGCGCAGATTGCACCGCAGACCGAGTTGCGCCGAAGGTACTGCCCCAACTGACGACCAGCAGGTCGCCATCTTCGGGACCAAATACTTCTTGCTCCGGCAACCATTCTGCCAGCCGAGCAACTTTTTCGGCGCGTTCGTTGGTCATTTGCTGATTATCGTGCGGGTTATAACTTACGTTTCCGGTTTCCGGTTGTTTTGCCAGCCCGCCAAGCCGATGTTCCAATCCGGGTGTGCCGGGAATTGCCCACGGGCGAGCCAGTGTTTCCGGGTCGCGTTTATAGGGCAAAAATTTGCCGTTTTCGCCGTTGGGTTCGGTGGGGTGATGAATTTCAATTGGCGGGATGCTGTCCACATCGGGAATTTTCCACGGTTCGGCGCCATTGCCCAAATATCCATCCGACATCATAATGACGGGGGTCATTGCGCGGAGGGCGATGCGGCAGGCTTCGATAGCGGTGTGGTAACAATCGGTGGAACTTTGCGCGGCAATGATGGGCACGGGGCTTTCACCGTTGCGACCGTACATCGCTTGAAGTAGATCCGATTGTTCGGTTTTGGTGGGCATACCGGTGCTGGGACCGCCGCGCTGAACATCCACAATTACAAGGGGTAATTCCAAAATCAGAGCGAGGTTGGCGGCTTCGGTTTTTAGTGCCAGTCCGGGACCGCTGGTGCCGGTGGCTGCCAGCGCACCGCCAAATGATGCGCCGATGGTTGACCCGATACCGGCGATTTCATCTTCGGCTTGAAAAGTGCGCACGTCAAAATTTTTGTAGCCGGACAAAAAGTGCAAAATATCGCTGGCGGGGGTGATGGGATAGCTTCCGTAAAACAGAGGCTTGCCTGCTTTTTGCGCCGCCGTGAGCAATCCGAGCGCGGTGGCTTCGTTGCCGGTGATGCGCCGATAAACGCCGGGTTCCAGATGGGCGCGTTTAATGCGATAGCGCACTTGGAACGCTTCGGTGTTTTCACCGAAATGGAAACCGGAATACAGCGCAGTTTTGTTGGCTTCTGCAATTTGCGGTTTTTTGGCAAATTTATGCTCAATCCATTTGACGGAAGTGTCCAACCGACGGTCGTAAATCCAAAACGTCAGCCCCAGCGCAAAAAAGTTTTGGCAGCGGTCAATTTCTTTGTTGGTCAATTCTTTAATGTTTTTCAGCGCTTCGCGGTTCATTGATGTTAATGGTACTTTGTGAACAAGGTAGTTTTTTAGCGAATCGTCTTCCAGTGGATTGGTGGCGTAATTTGCTTTTTTTAGATTGTTTTTGCTGAACGAGTCGGTGTTGACGATGATGGTACCACCGGGGACCAAATCGGGGAGGGCGGCTTTAAGAGCGGCGGGGTTCATTGCCACCAGCACTTGCGGCGCGTCACCGGGGGTGAGCACGTGTTTGCTGGCAAAGTTAACCTGAAACCCACTGACGCCGGCAAGCGTGCCTGCCGGGGCGCGAATTTCCGACGGATAATCGGGGAACGTGCTGATATCGTTGCCCAGCACTGCCGAGGTGCTGCTGAATTGAGTTCCGGTCAACTGCATTCCGTCACCGGAGTCGCCCGCAAAACGGATAACGACGGAGTCTACATCTTTGTAAATTGGTTTAATTTCAGACATATTTCACCTCTATGGTTAACCACCCACCCGACTGTCCGAGACTTGGTTCGGGTTTGGCGGCAGGTTGTACAATGATTCGGGAAATTGGTCGGCAAAGTATTTAATGAGGGCATAATGCGTTAAATTCCCCACCGGATGACCGTTATTATCCACGACCGGTACGTTTCTAAAATGGTGTTCGTTCATTTGAACCAACGCTACTTCAGCTTTGTCTTCTGCCGTCACCGTAAAGGGGCTGGCGGTCATTACCGATCCAATTAGCTTGTTCCATACATCGGGGGCAGAAACCACCCGGTGCAATACGTCTCGGTCGGTAAAAATACCCACCAGCTTTTTGTTATGCGTTACCAGAGCACAATTTCGACCCTCTGAACGCATTTTGGCGACTGTTTCGCCTACTATTACATCTTGCTCTACAAGGGTGTATTGAGTTAAATCAAGATGTTTGACTCGCTCATTTTGCAAGTCATATTCAAGTGCCATATTTCCTCCTTAAATTAAAAATGTGCGGCGTGATAAGCCTCTGCCCCACAAAAAATGTAATTTTCGGCAGGACGACAATGTGCCTGCCATGAGCCTCCGACAACCAAAAATTTTCCCTATTGTATAACTTTCCGTTTGACAAACGCAAATATTGCTGTACCTTTTAGAAAATGTTGCCAAACAGTTTTGCGAACCGCATAAAAACCTATGCCGCGTCGCTTGGATTCACCGCCACGGCGATTATTCCCGCCCGCCCCAGCGACCATAGCCGCTATTATGCCGAGTGGGTTGCCGCCGGGTATCACGGCGAAATGAGGTTCCTCGCTCGCCCCGATGCCATTGCTCGCCGGGCAGACCTGTCGCGCACCGTGCCGCATGCGCAATCGGTGGTGGTGGTAACGGCAAATTATCACACGGCTCACCTGCCCCCCGATATTCTGACAGACCCGTCACGCGGCATTATTGCCAGTTATGCGTGGCATCTTGATTATCATGACCTGCTCACGCCAAAGTTACGTCAATTGCAGACATGGATTGCGGCACAGGTGGATGTGCCGGTTAACGGGCGGTCATACATTGATACCGGACCCGTGCTGGAACGCGAACTCGCTGTGCGCGGCGGGCTGGGATTTATCGGTAAAAATACATGTCTCATCAGTCCCCAATGGGGGTCATATTTTTTCGTCGGCGAAATTATCCTCGATTATCCCCTGCCATTTGATACCCCCGTTCTGAGTGGCACGTGTGGCAAATGCGTTCGCTGTTTGCAAGCCTGCCCCACCGCTGCGCTCAAACAGCCGTATCTGCTGGACAGTAATTTGTGCATTTCGTATCTCACCATCGAACTGAAAGGGGATATTCCGCCGCGGTTGCGTCCTAAAATTGGCAATCGTATTTTCGGCTGCGATATTTGTCAGGAAGTTTGCCCGTATAACCGCCAATTTTCCATCCCCACTGCTGAACCGGCATTCCGCGCCGCACTCGACCAAATGGCGCCGCCGCTGCTTGATTTGATTGCTTTGGATGATGAAGGGTTTCGAGAGCGATTTCGGGGGAGTCCCATCAAACGGACAAAGCGACGGGGATTATTGCGAAATGTGGCGGTCGCGTTGGGCAATTGGGGCAGTCCCGCTGCCATCCCCGCGCTGGCGCGAGCGGCGCGTGATGATGAGCCGCTCATTCGCACGCATGCCAAATGGGCGCTGGCGCGCATCAAATCATAAACCGCAGACGCGCCATAAAATCGCCAACTTCCTTCAATTTTTGGGCGCTGCTTTCATCACCCCGGTTATGATATTCGGTGACCATATTATCTAACTCTGCAAAAAATACACCATCGCACCACATAACGTTGTCTGATATGATTTTGTGCAACGCATCGCCATTCTTCGCGCTGATGATTTTTCGCAATAAATCTTGAGCATACTGAACCGTCATCGGGGGCGTGCTAACCATAAAAAACCTCAATTGGAATTATTGTCATTAACTGTACCATAAACCAGTCATAACACGAAATACAAACTTGGCATTCACTCCGACTGTGTTAAAATAACCCTATGCTCAAACAACTACTCACCCAGAAACCCGGTCAAACCATAGCTTTTTTACCCCACGCCGATGCTGATGTGCTGGCGGAAACACTGGTGGCATTTGCCAATGCCGATGGCGGCACGGTGGTGATGGGGGTGGGGCTCACCGGAAAGCCCAACGGCACAGTTACGCCGGATGATGCCGAAGCGGCGATGCGGCAGGCAATTCCGCAGTGCCGCCCGCCGGTGGTGATAGATTGGCAGCAGGAAGAAGTTTTGGGTGGATGGGTGGTGGTTCTGCGTGTAGCCAGAAGCCCCGAACTCCACGCGCTCATAGATGGGCGGGTGCTGGTGCGCCATCGAACCCTCAACGAGCCGCTCGGCGGGGAAGCCATTCGTCAACTGGCAGCCACCAAAAGCACTGGCGATTTTGAAACCAGCGCCGTTCCCGGCACAAGTTTGCTGGCGTTTGACCGGTATATACTTGATGAATATTTACAGCATCGAACCGAACATGGACGAAAACCACCCGCCGGCGGGATGGAAGAACATCTGGTTGAAATTGGCGCAATGACCCCCGACGGAGAAGCAACCGTTACCGGATTACTGCTTTTTGGCAAACATCCGCAGACCTATTTGCCGCAGAGTGGCGTGGTTTTTGTTAAGTTTCATGGCAAAGAACCGCGCGGACGCGACGGACTGGCGGGCTATGGTCGCCGGGTGGAAATAGAAGGTCCGCTGGTGCGGGTGATGGAACGCGCTTGGCAGTTGGTGTGGGATGAAATGCGCGTTGAAGCAGTGGTGACCGGATTGAAACGAAAGGAAGTGCCTGAATATCCGCAATTTGCCGTCCGAGAGGCGTTGATTAATGCGCTGTGCCATCGTGACTATCGACTCAAAGGGCGGCGGGTCGAAATTCGGATGTATGAAGACCGGCTGGAAGTCATCAGCCCCGGCGGATTGCCCGGCTATATGACGCTCGACAATTTGGTGGAAGACCATTTTTCGCGCAATCCGCGGCTGGTGGCGGGTATTTTTGAGTGGGGGTATATTGAAGAATTGGGGTTGGGCATTGACCGAATGATTGAGGAAATGCTGCAATTCGGGCATCCTCCGCCCGAATTTAAAGCCACGCCATACTCGTTTTCCGTCAAATTGAATAACGTGCTCAACCGCACGCCGTCCATTCAGTGGGATACCAACATGAATGAACGTCAATTGCGGGCGATGAACTTTTTGAAAGAGAATGGGCGCGTGACCAACCGAGATTATCAAACGTTGTGCGCCGATGTCAGCAGCGAGACACTGCGCCTCGATTTGGTGGATTTGGTGGACAAAGGCTTGCTATTGAAAATCGGTGACAAACGCGGCACATACTATATTTTGAAATAATTTTTGTGTCAGGTATAACTT
>CAYZQQ010000081.1:0-11175 GCA_964480075.1 uncultured Anaerolineaceae bacterium | reverse complement strand
GTACAAATGCCAATTTGGTTCGCGCTGTACCGTGCCATCTATCAAATGGCGAGTACCCCGGCACTTCAGGAACGTTTTTTCTGGATACCCAGTTTGGCGGGTCCCGTTGCAAACCGTTCAGCCGGACTGACGTGGCTGTACCCGTTTGTTAACGGGGCACCGTCCGTTGGTTGGGTGGACGCCATCGCCTATTTGGTTTTACCGGTGTTGCTGGTCGTATCTCAATTGTACACCCAGCGAATGATGTCGCCGCAATCTAATAGCGATCCCAACCAAAAAGCAATGAGCCAAATGATGAATTTTATGCCGTTGATGTTTGGCTATTTTGCTTTAATTGTGCCTTCCGGGTTGACACTGTACTGGTTTACCAACAATATTCTCAGTATGGCACAGCAGTGGTGGATAAACCGCACGATGACCCAGAAGAAACTAGCGCGAGAATTGGCAGCAAAAAACGGTAATGGGTCGTCCTCGGTGATAATTGATGGAAAATTGACCAATACCGAAACCCTTCCATCTGCATCAGCCGAAAGTACTAACGGCAACGGCGCAGATAACCCTTCGCAAACTGAATCGGATGAAAAATATGAGCCAAAAGCAAGCCGTCCAAAATCAAAACGAAAGCGTAAAAAGTAGCGGTAAAACCGTCGAAGATGCTGTTGCCGCCGGGCTGGCGCAATTGAATCTTGCGGAAGACCAAGTGGATATTGAAGTTGTCTCGCAGGGCAGCCGCGGTATTTTGGGGATTGGCGCAGAAGATGCTGTGGTTGTAATAACTCCCAAAACCACCGCATCAAGCGTCCCCGATGAGCCGAAACCGGCTGAGGCGGATACTGCCGAAGTTGTTTCGTCTGCTGCTGCCGAAGGGCTTGACCCGGAATTGGCTCAACGAGCCGAAACAGTGTTGCAAGAATTGTTGGAAAAAATGGGTGTTCCGGCAACCGTGAGCGCTCGATTGGGAACTGATTTGGCGGACGATGACGAAAGCCCGCTATTAACGCTTGATATTGCCGGGTCGGATTTGGGATTGCTCATCGGGCGGCGCGGTGAAACATTGCGTTCGCTGCAGTTTATTACACGCCAAATTCTAAACAAAGAAATGGGGCGTTGGACGCCCGTTGTGGTGGACGTGGAATCGTATCTGGTTCGCCGCCGAAAAACCCTGCAACAATTGGCTGACCGTATGGCTGACCGAGTGGTGTTCAGCGGACGCCGCGTGGCGTTAGAACCGATGCCCGCGCAAGAACGGCGCATCATCCATATGCAACTTCGCAACCACGACAAAGTTTACACCGAAAGCACCGGTGAAGGCGAACGCCGTAAAGTTGTTATTTTGCCAAAATAGTGTCGTTTATACCGTATACGGCTGGAGATTCAATTGTACCCCACGTTCCTTCGTCGTCCGAAAATCGTGTGATGCCTTTTACGGTGCGCCACAACTCATCCCATCCCGGCGGTGGGATTTTGTTTATGCACAGCTAACCATATCGTTGAGAGTCTCTCCAACTTTGAAACCGAAAAGAGGTTTATTGTGACGTTTATTTACGCCTTCGCAAATCAAAAAGGTGGCGTGGGGAAAACCACCACTACCGTCAATTTGGCGGCATTTCTGGCGGCGCGAAACGCCCGCGTGTTGTTGGTTGATACCGACCCGCAGGCGAATGCAAGTTCAAGCCTGAATGTATCGGTGGGTGAAGATGGGTTGTCGCTGTACGATGTACTCATCAACCAAATGCCCGTCGCTGAAGTAATTGTCCCTACGTCGCGCTCAAATTTAAGCCTCGTTCCATCATCGGCGGCGTTGGCGGGTGCGGAAGTGGAGTTGATTGATGCGCCCGACCGGGGCACAATTTTAAGCCGCGCGCTGGAAACCATTTCCGGGCAATATGATTTCATCTTTATTGATACGCCCCCCAGTTTGGGACTGTTGACCGTCAACGCGCTCACGTCTGCCACCGAAGGCGTGATTATCCCCGTGCAGTGCGAATATTTGGCGCTGGAAGGACTGACCCAACTGATGCGCACCATCCAACTGGTGCATGATAATCTCAATTTGCATTTAGACATTGCCGGGGTGGTGATGACCATGTTCGACAATCGCACCAATTTATCGACTCAAGTGGTCGATGAAGTCCGCAGTCATTTTGCCGACAAAGTCTTCAAAACCATCATTCCCCGCAACGTGCGTCTGAGCGAAGCACCGAGTTACGGGGAAGATATTCTTTCGTTTGCCCCCGGCTCAAAAGGGGCGCAAGCCTATCGTGCGCTCACCGAGGAATTTCTTTCCCGCATCCGACCGCAGGTTGAAACTCAGAAGGAGGCGTAATTGTGAGCAAAAAACAGGGGTTGGGCAGAGGGCTGGGAGCGCTCATTCCACAAACGCCAAAAGCTGGAAGCGGCGGCGGTGGAGGTCCCGTCACTATTGCTGTGGAGCGCATTCACCCCAATCCCCATCAGCCCCGTCAGGCGATGGATGAAGGCAAGCTAGAAGAATTAGCGGCATCCATCCGTGAACATGGTATCATCCAACCCATTGTGGTCACTCAGGTGGGCAATCGTTACCAAATAGTGGCGGGCGAGCGTCGCTGGCGGGCATCGCAGCGAGCCGGATTGACCGAAGTCCCCGTGTTTGTCAAGGAAATTACCCCCCAACAAATGCTGGAACTGGCAATTGTAGAGAATATTCAACGCGCCGATTTGAACCCATTGGAAGAGGCGCACGCATATGCTCAATTGATGGAAGAATTTGGTTTGACGCAGGAAGTGGTGGCGCAAAAAGTGGGTAAAAGCCGCACCACCGTGGCGAATACGCTGCGGCTGTTGAAACTTCCCGATGAGCTGAAAGAAGCATTGGCGGCGGGAAAAATATCCGAAGGTCACGCCCGCGCGTTACTCAGTGTCACCAAACCCCGCGCCCAGCTTGAGGCGCTGAACACCGTGATGGAGCGGAAATTGAACGTCCGCCAAACAGAAATGCTGGTGCGCCAAATTATGTCGGGGACCGACAAACCGAAAAAACATCGCGCCCCGCTGTCGCCGCAAGATAAAGATATGGTACACCGTTTTCGGGAACGATTGGGAACAAAGGTAGAAATGCGGCGGGACGATTCCGGTTCAACGGGTAGTATCACCATCCATTTCTACTCCGATGAAGAACTGCAATCCGTATTTGATGTGCTGCTGAGCGGCGATAAACGGATGTAGCGACTATTTATGGGTAACGACACAATTTCAAGAACCATCAAAATAATCGGTTTTATGCTGATAGCCCTGTTTATTTTTGGCGCGGGTATCGGCGTGGGATACGGGTTCACCCGCCGGGCGATACCCTCCGTTTCGGCAACGGCTGGTTCCCAAAGCGATTTCGGACTGTTTTGGGAAGTCTGGAACATCGTTCAAGATAAATATTATGGCGATATTCCCGCAGATTCAACCGCGACCTATGGCGCGATAAAAGGGGCGCTCGCTTCGCTGGATGACCCATACACCATTTTTGTCGAGCCTCAACCGCGCGCGCTGGAAAAGGCGGAACTTGATGGGCAGTTTGGCGGTATTGGGGCGTTTGTGTTGCGCGATGCCCAAAACAATATTTTGCTCGACCCGATGGTCGATTCTCCGGCAGAAAAAGCAGGTGTCCAGAAAAACGATGTGCTGGTGCAGGTAAACGATACCCCCATCACCCCTGAAATGACCGATGATGACGTAGTGCTGCTCATTCGCGGCAAAGTTGGCACGCCGGTGAGCATCACCGTCACCCGCGCCGATGCCTCTGCCTCCATCACCCTGGAAATCGAACGCGCCGTCATCCAAAATCCCAGCGTGGAATGGCGCATTCTGCCCGATGAACCGGCGCTGGGCTATATCCACATTCGAATTTTTTCCGGCAGAACCGGCAAAGAATTGGCGCGTGCGCTGCGAGAATTGCAGACGGACGGCGCGACAAATTACATTCTTGACCTGCGCGGCAACGGCGGCGGATTGCTTGACGCGGCGGTGGATGTCGCCAGCGCATTTTTGGCAGATGGCGTTATTTTGAAGGAAAATCGGCGCGAAGCCGACCCAAAACTGTATTTTGTCAGGCCCACTGCGCCGAAACTGCTCAATGTGCCACTGGTGGTGCTGGTGGATGGCGGCACAGCCAGCGCCAGCGAAATTGTTGCCGGGGCGCTGCAAGACCGCCACCGTGCCACACTCATTGGCGAGCGAACTTATGGCAAAGGCAGTGTGCAGTTGGTGTACGATTTGTCTGATGCGTCCAGTTTGCACGTGACGGTCGCGCGTTGGTTTACCCCCAACGACCACAGCATCAACGGAGTAGGATTAACGCCCGATGTGGAAGTGTTGTTTTCGGAAGATGACCACGCCACCGGACGCGACCCGCAATTGCTGCGCGCCATCGAATTTTTGAAAACAGATAAATAATCATCGACCCACAGGAATTATTATGAAAGATTTTCTGGTTAGTTTTACAAAATTATTAATGATGGTGATATTGGCGACAGTCGTGGTGCTGATGGCTTTTGGCGCGGGTATCTGGTTCCAGCGCACCCGAACCCCTATGGCTGTCCCCATTACCTCGACGATTGTTGCCCCCGCCGCTACCGGCGTGACTCAACCATCCCCCACCGGCGAACCCCAACTGGGCGTTTTTTGGGATGCGTGGAATATCGTTCAGAGTGAATTTTACAAAGATGTGCCGCCCGACCAAGAGCGCGTTTACGGCGCAATTCGCGGCATGGTTGCCACCTATGGCGACGAGCACACGGCGTTTATTGACCCGTCTCGCGCCGCTATTTTAGAGCAGGATTCCAGCGGCGCGTTTGAAGGCATCGGCGCATCGGTAGAACTGGATGAGCTGGGGCGGTTGGTCATCGCCGAACCATTTCCCGGACGTCCTGCGGCTGAGGCAGGCGTTAAACGGAACGATGTGGTGCTGGAAGTGGACGGTGAATCTCTGCGCGGGTTAAGTCTATATGAATCCGTGGCGCTCATTCGCGGACCTGCCGGGTCAGCGGTGGTACTCACCATTCTGCGCGAAGGGGAATCTGCCCCGCTGAAAATTTCGGTGGTGCGCGCCAAAATCGAAATTAAAGTAGTGCAATCTAAAATGCTGGATGGAAATGTGGGCTATGTCAGCCTCAGCGAATTTAGCAGCGGCGCATCCGACAAGTTGAATACCGCCATTCAAGATTTACGACAGCAGGGAGCCACCGGTTTGGTTTTAGATTTGCGCAACAACCCCGGTGGATTTTTATCTGAAGCCATCGCGGTGTCAAGTTTGTTTTTAGAGCGCGGTACCCCGGTTGTCCGTGAGCACCGCAAAAGTGAACCAAACGACCAAATATACTCGGCGCAGGGTACACAATCTGCTACCGATATACCGCTGGTGGTGCTGGTCAATCGGGGCAGCGCCAGCGCCAGTGAGATAGTTGCCGGGGCGATGAAAGACAATCATCGCGCCACCATCATCGGCGAGCAATCGTTTGGTAAAGGGACGGTGCAACTGCCGCACACGCTCAGCGACGGGTCGGAATTGCGCGTAACCATCGCCGAATGGCTCACGCCGGACGGAAACTCCATCGACAAAACCGGCATCGTGCCCGATGTGGTGGTCGAATTGACGCAGGAAGATTTCTTGGCAGGACGCGACCCGCAACTTGATAGAGCATCGGAATTTTTGCAGGGAAAAGGTCAGTAGTTGAGATTCTCTGCTTGGAAATGAAACACACTCTTTGACAAAAATAATGGCAAAACAACCATCCGGCATAAGAATAGTCGCCAAAAATCGCAAAGCATATCACGATTATCATATTTTAGATACCTTCGAAGCAGGGATTGTTCTTTTGGGTAGCGAAATTAAGAGTATTCGCGCCGGACAAGTTAATCTGCGGGACGGGTATGCCACCATTCAGGATAACGAAGTGTGGCTGATGAACGTACATATTGCGCCGTACCATCAGGCAAATCGAGAAAATCACGAGCCGCGCCGCACCCGAAAATTATTGCTCCATCGCCGCGAAATAAATAAATTGCTGGGAAAGTTGCAGGAACAGGGATTGACCCTCATCCCGCTGAATCTCTATTTAAAAGATAATCGCGCCAAAGTAGAATTGGGGTTGGCGCAGGGGAAAAGGCAGTACGATAAACGCGCTGCGCTGAGAGAAAAAGAATCGCGGCGACAAATTGACCGCGCGCTCGGCAGGCGCAACAAGGGTCATGACGGATAGATAGAAATATACTGAACAGCGTCATAAAGTATCATTTGAGACGTAGGGGCAGAGCATTGCTCTGCCCTACAGAGGGCAGAAACAATAGACTTCTTGCATAAGTAGCTAAATTAGCATAAACATGTGTAGGTCACGCTTGTAGCGTGACGAATTATCAAGGTGTCACGTTAAAAACGTGACCTACATGACTTTTGCAAGTGGTCTAATGTTCACTTATGGCGCGGTACAGTCTCGGTTTAGCTGATAATCTGCCTGCAATTTTAAACTATGAATTTTGAACGTGACTTATTGACCGCCATTGTGGCAGAATTTGGCACGCCGCTTTATGTTTATAGCGCCGATACCATTCGCGCGCGGCTGGAACGGCTAAAAACGGCATTAGCCCCGCTGCATCCACACATCCATTTTAGCGTAAAAGCAAATAGCAATTTGGCAATTTTAACGCTGTTGCATCAACAGGGCTGCGGCTTTGATGTGGTTTCCGGCGGAGAGTTGGCACGCTTACAAGCGGCAGGTGTTTCCACCGACGATGTGAGTTTTGCCGGCGTGGGGAAAACTGTGCCGGAGATTCAGCGGGCGCTGGCAGCAAACATCGGTTATTTTACGGTGGAATCGGCGGGCGAACTGGCGCGCATCGCCGAGTTGGCGGCGGAGATACGGCAATCGGCGCGCGTGGTTTTACGTCTTAATCCCAATGTGGATGCTCATACCCACAAATTCATCACTACCGGGCACGCCGAAAACAAATTCGGGATAGATTTTGAGACCGCCGCCGATCTGTGGCGGCAATTCCGCTCCCATCCGTGGCTGGATATTTTTGGCATTCATCTGCACATCGGGTCGCAGGTGCAGCAGGTTGAGCCGTATGTTATCGCCGCGCAAAAAGCGCTCAATTTTGTTGCCGCTCGTCGTGCCGAAGGGCTGTTGGTGCGCCATCTCGACATGGGGGGCGGATTTGGCATTGATTATGAAGGAAATGATGGGTTATCGCCGGATGCGCTGGCATCGGCACTGCGCCCGTTGCTGGCAGATGAACATCTGCAACTTGTTTTTGAACCGGGACGGTGGATTATCGCGCCTGCCGGGGTGTTGCTGATGACTGTGCAGTATGTTAAGAAAGCGAGACGAAAAACATTTGTGGTCACTGATGCCGGGATGCACACCTTCATTCGACCGGCACTGTACGGTGGTCAACATCGCATTGAACCATTAACGCCGCCCGTGTCGGATGCGCCGCAGATTGTATGCGATGTGGTTGGTCCCATCTGCGAATCCACGGATTTTTTGGCGCAGGAACGGCTGCTGCCGCCTGTTCAACCCGGTGATGTGCTGGCGCTGCTCGACGCGGGCGCGTATGGAATGGTGATGGCGTCAAATTACAATAGCCAGCCTCGTCCGGCAGAGGTGCTGGTTGATGGCGCCATACATCGGCTGGTGCGCCGCCGTGAAACGCCGGATGATATGCTGCGAACGGAAATCACTGGGGAATGAGGGGGTGCTTTCTTTGAAATTTTGGGATATACTGTTCTGTGTTACAATACGTCATTCATGACTGATGTTGTTGACTATAATTGCTTTGTGTTGAATAGCGTATGAATGTGACAAATAATCAAAAATAAAAGGTGCTTTTGAATGACTTCAGATGAACATGCCGACATCTTGGCGCAAATCCCGTCGAATATTGACATATCAAAACCGAACGTCGCCCGTATGTACGACTATTTGCTGGGCGGTTTCTACAATTTTGAAGCCGACCGGCAGTTGATTGAACAAATATTGCAGGTACATCCCGATGCCAGAAAGGATGCGTTTGTCAATCGTCGCGTGTTGCAGCGAATGGTAACATTTATGGCAGAAGCAGGCATCACTCAATTTCTGGATATCGGGGCGGGTATCCCGACCGTGCAAAATACCCACGAAGTTGCGCAGGAAATCAACCCTGATTCACGAGTGGTATATGTTGATATTGACCCGATTGCGGTGACACACGCCAAAACATTATTGCAGAATAATCCCAATACCGATGTGTTTCAGGCAGATACCGCTGACATCGAATTGATTTTAAACCATCCGGTTACTCAATCGCTGCTTGATTTTCAGAAGCCGATAGGCGTGCTTTTGATTTCGGTGTTGCATTATGTTACCGATGATGAAGTGGCGTACCATGTGCTGGATGCAATCAAAGCGGCAATTCCATCCGACAGTTATGTGGCAGTTATTCACAGCACGTTGGATGGATACAAACCGACATCCGCTGAAGAAAGCGACCGTTTGCTGAAGCTTGCCAGCGCGGCGCGTCACCGCGATAAAGTGGATATTGCGAAATTTTTCGAGGGGTTGAAAGTGGTTGAGCCGGGGATGGTGTATAGTCCCCGCTGGCGACCGGAATCGAAAGAAGACCTGTTTTACGACGAACCGTGGCGCGCATTTGGGTATGGCGGCGTGGGGCGGAAACCGTAGCGGCTATTTTGCGGGTTTGGCGACCACAATGACCCGATGTGTGTTGTTGGTGTATGGCCAGCATGTAACCATCGTGACGCGCTCATCGGTGGTGGGCGCAATCCACTGGGCATTCTTTTGGCGAACCTCTAATGGTTCGCCTTTTTCTTTGACGATGGTTTTCAGCTCTATGGTATATGTAAATACCCCATCCGCCGTAAAAACCTGAATCTCATCGCCCACTTCCACGTTGACCAAATTCTTAAATACTTCCCCGTTAATATTGTGATGTCCCGCCAACACTGTGTTGCCCGGTTCGCCCACCCGCGCCGATGTTTCGTGCCACCCGGCGGCATAATCCGCGACGTGCCAAATGCTATATTGCCGACCATTCTGCTCCACAATATCCCAACCGACGGGTACAACGGTCGTGTCAATATTGACAGCGGGGATAACCAGTCGGGTCGGCGGTTCGGGTATGGTACCCTGCGGAATGCCCGATGATGCAGCGACGGTATCGGTTGTGCCGGATTGAGATGCCTTCGCGGTGGCGGTGGGCAATGGTGGTGGTTTGAGGGTGTTGGCTTCCAGCACCACCGGCGCAGGCGTGGGGTCATCTTGATTGGGCGTATCGGGCAAAATGCTGGGTGGGGCGATGACCTGTGTCGGGGTGGCAGTGGGTTCCGCTGTCGCTTCCGTTTCGGTAGCGGTGGGGGTAGCAGACGGGACTGCCCACGGGGTGCTCGACGGGGTGGGGTTGTGATATACGATGAGTTGTGGGGTCGATGTGGCGGTGCTGACAATCCCCAAAATCGGATTCCAATTTGTTTCAATATCCTGCACCGCCCAAAAGAGCACAATCGCACTGAGAATGACAGATGTCCACACAAAACTGGCGAACATCAGCGCGATTTGCTCAAATATCAATTGGGGAGGTGATACTCGTTGCATTAGCTTCCGGTTTGAGTTTCTTTATGTGCCATCACTGCCAGCGCGAGTGTCAATGCAATCAGTGCGCTAACCTGTACCATATGGTAACCGTCACCGATGGTGGCGGGTAGAGCAAAAAATGGGTCGAGCAACAATCGCGCAGCGGCATACAGCGCCACAAATAGCGTAAAAGTGAATCCTGCCCAGCGGGGGTTACTGCGCCGCCACCACAAAATTGCCAAAATAACCAGCGCTGCTGCCGCGACATACAAGTGTGCCGGATGGCGGGGTTCGTTAAACTGGGTGACTGCCCATAGAATATTGGCGGGTGTTCCCAGTGTCTGACTGCCCAAAAATGCGCCAATCCCCCCGATGGCCAGCCCCAGCGCCGCACCGATAGCGCTCACATCGGCGATGGCGGCAAGATTAAGTTTGCTGCGATAGCAATAGACAATCGCGGCGATGAGCGCGAACATCACCGCTTCCGGCACGGCAATGGCATTCGCCGTGAGCGCCAGCGCTTGCAGTGGCGCATCGGCGTAGGCATCCCAGTGGGTCAGCACATACCAAAATCGCCCGCCCAGAAGCCCTGCCACAAACATATACAATCCGATATTATATAGATGGTCGCCATCAATACCACGGCGTTCTGCTTCTTTTGCCGCCAGCCACATAGCTGCCCAAAAGGCAATCAATGCCAAAAATGGATACGATGGAATGGTCGCCGGTCCGATTGAAATGTTGGTGAGCATCTATAACTCCGGCACTTTCGATTCGACATATGCTTTGTTGACGGCGCCGGTGAACACTTCAGATATTATCCCGTTTCGGTCAATAAACACCGATGTGGGCAATCCCAAAATATTATATGCTCTTGCCGCATCGCCGTTCGAGTCGAGCACAACGGGGTATGTTACCCCAAACTCGCGCATAAATGCTGTCACGTCACCGCCATCCTGCGAGGTCATATTCACCCCGATGATGGTCAATTTATCACCGATTTCGCGGTGGGTGGCTTGCAGGTCGGGTGTTTCGGCGCGGCATGGGGGACACCACGTCGCCCAAAAATTTAGCAGCACGGGTTTTCCTTTAAAATCAGTCAGACTCACCGTTTGCCCGTCGGTGGTGGTCAGGGTAAAGTTCGGCGCAGGATGTCCTTTAATGGGCGCGGGGGCGAGCTCCCCGGCTGATGACGCGTTACCGGGCACGCGATTGGCAATTGTCCATACGCCACCCAGTACAACGACCACTCCAATTAGAATAATCCAGCGCACCAGCGCCGGTTGTTGCTTTGTTGATGATGCGGTTGCCATAATGATACCTCTCTTGAACTATAAAAAAGTACCGCCGATTTGTCAAACTGAACGAGCGAGCGAGTTGGCAAATAATCGGTGGTCATAATTTTTACTCACCTTACGCAGTCGAAGATTTGACAAAATCAAACCTATGGCGCTGTTGGTTAAAATCCCGAATTTCGAGATTTCCCCATCCCCCCTGTATCCCCCCTTCCCGCCGGGAAGGGGGGAATGATAGAAAGCAGGGGGATTTCGTCCCCCTCGCTCACCCTCTTTATTCCCCC